>CALGJS010000221.1 GCA_937927835.1 uncultured Saprospiraceae bacterium
TATCAAAAAATCCGCAAATCCACAAATTCACCCCACCGCTACCATTGACCAACCCGTCAAGATTGGAATCGGAACCAAAATATGGCATTACACGCACGTCATGTCCGAAGCGGTCATTGGGGAAAATTGTAATATTGGACAAAACGTTTTTATCGCTTCCGGAGTTGTACTAGGTAAGAATGTGAAAGTACAAAACAATGTCTCGCTATACGCAGGTATTACCTGTGCGGACGACGTATTTCTCGGCCCCTCTATGGTGTTTACCAATGTGAAAAATCCACGTAGTGCTGTTAATCGGAGGGGACAATATGACAGGACGCATGTTGGAAAAGGAGCGACGATTGGTGCTAATGCGACGATTGTTTGTGGCAATGATATTGGAGAATATGCTTTCATCGGAGCCGGTACGGTAGTTACTAAATCTGTAAAACCTTATGCGCTGGTCGTAGGTAATCCCGGTCAGCAGATTGGTTGGATGAGTGAGTATGGACATAGGTTGGAATTTGACGAAAATGGAGAGGCGACTTGTGCTGAAAGCCAAAAGCAGTATCGGTTGTTAAACGGAGTGGTAGAAAAACAGCTGTAATCTTTTAGATTTTTTCAAAGTTTAATTTAAAACCAATTGATAACATCTACCTTTAAGTCATGAAAAAAAATGCGACAATCTATATCGCTGGCCATCGAGGCATGGTTGGATCAGCCCTCCATAGAAAACTAAAAGCGGAAGGGTTTACCAATTTCATTTTGCGTACTTCCCGCGAACTTGACCTGCGTAACCAAATCGCCGTCAACGAATTTTTCGCTACCGAAAAACCAGATTATGTCTTTTTAGCGGCTGCCAAAGTTGGAGGTATCTTAGCCAATAATACCTACCGTGGAGAGTTTATCTACGATAATCTTATGATTCAAAATAATGTCATTCACGCAGCGCACGTTAATGGTGTTAAGAAATTGATGTTCCTCGGATCCTCGTGCATCTATCCTAAACTCGCCCCACAACCACTTCGTGAGGACTATTTATTGACTGGACTCTTAGAGCCAACCAACGAACCTTACGCGATTGCAAAAATTGCAGGTATCAAGTTATGTGATGCTTATCGCGCGCAGTATGGCAGCGATTTTATCTCTGTGATGCCTACCAATCTCTATGGTCCAAACGATAATTATGACCTGGAAAAATCACATGTATTGCCGGCATTGATGCGAAAATTTATCGAAGCAAAAAGAGAAAATAAATCTAGTGTAATGATGTGGGGTACTGGAAGTCCTAAACGTGAATTCCTCCACGTAAATGATTTAGCCGACGCTTGTTACTTTTTAATGCAAAACTATAGCGAGGAAGGCTTGGTAAATATCGGAACTGGGACAGATGTCTCTATTCTTGAACTGGCTCAACTGATCAAAAAAACAGTGGGCTACGAAGGAAAAATCGAACACGACCTGACCAAACCTGACGGAACACCTCGGAAATTAATGACGATCGAAAAATTAAAAGGATTAGGTTGGGAACCGAGCATCACCTTAGAGGAAGGTGTAAAGATGGTTTATGAAGCAGTGAAAGAGGAGGAATGGGCGGTAGGGTAGCCGCGGTGAAATGGTATGAAATGGTATGAAATGGTAGAGACAAGGCATGCCTTGTCTCTACCATTTCATACCATTCAAAACAATACATCGCAATACGCGTTAAACCACATGCTGAAACCCGCCCACAAAATCTTCGTACAACCACCCAACACACGATCATAAATTCACCAATAAAATGAACAAAAAAAATACATACGTAGCCATCATGGCCGGAGGCATCGGATCTCGATTCTGGCCCGCAAGCCGTATCGCACGACCCAAGCAATTTTTGGATATCCTAGGCGTTGGAAAATCACTCATCCGCCTGACCTTTGAGCGTTTCCTCAATCTATGTCCCGCCGAAAATATTTTTATTGTTACCAACGAACTATACAAAGATCTGGTATTAGAACACCTTCCCGAGCTGTCGGACAACCAGGTGCTCTGCGAGCCTTCCCGTAATAATACAGGCCCTTGCGTAGCTTACACCGCCTTTAAATTACACAATCTCAATCCAGATGCCAATTTCATTATTGCACCTTCCGATCATATCGTTTTAAAAGAAGATATTTTTGTAGATGCTTTAGAAAAAGCACTTAATTTTACTGGAAAAGAAGATGCCCTATTGACTCTTGGAATTCGTCCCTCCCGACCAGATACCGGATATGGTTATATCAACTATGTACAAGAATTTGTGGAAACACCGCATCAGAATGATAATATTGGTGGTGTCCATAAAGTCATTAAATTTACTGAAAAACCAGAATTAGCAAAAGCTAAAGAATTTGTCAATTCTGGTGATTACCTTTGGAATGCTGGAATCTTTATCTGGCGTTCTAAAAGTATTTTGGCGGCATTTGAAAAACATTCTAATGAAATATTCAAAATCCTAAATCAAGGAGATGCCGATTATAATACCGATACAGAACAGGATTTTATTAATAAAATGTATCCGACCACACCGAGTATCTCGGTTGATTATGCCATTATGGAAAACGCGGATAATATCTACACCATTCCGGTTGATTTTGGCTGGTCAGATTTAGGTACTTGGGCTTCGCTGCACGCCGAAGGAGATCGTGACGAACAAGGCAATCTATTACAAGCGGATAACGTATTTTTGGATGATGTAACGAATTGTTTGGTAAGAATGCCTAAAGACAAACTGGTCGTTCTACGTGATTTAGATAATTATATTATCGTAGATGAAGATGATGTGCTAATGATTTACCCAAAATCAAAAGAACAAGAAATTAAGGTGCTAACTAAGCAGATTAGAGAAGTAAAAGGAGATTTGTTCTTATGATCGAACATAAGACTAATAATTTATCTAATTTTGTATAGCCCAACCCCTACGGACTATACAAACAAACAAACTTGAGCAAGACTAGTAAAAAAATAGCGATTGTTGCCAATACAACTTGGAATATCTATAATTTTCGGATAAATGTGATCCGGAAGCTGATAGAGGAGGGGTATGAGGTGACGGTGATTGCTCCGGTGGATGAGTATATCAAGTACAAAGAAAAATTTCCCGAAGTCCGGCACGTTGGATTGCGTTTTTTATCACGTGATAGTAAAAACCCTTTTAAAGATTTACTCTTAATAGAGGAATTACGTCGTAAATATAAAAGAGGCGGCTTCTCTCTTATCTTACATTATACACATAAACCTAATATTTACGGTACGATCGCCGCCAAAATTAATGGTATTCCTTGTATCTCGGCGGTTACAGGTCTAGGATATAGTTTTATTAATAAAGGATATATCAACTCTATTACACGCTGGTTATACCGGATGACACAACCTTTCTCCAAAGAAATTATTTTCGAAAATCAAGATGATCTTACTTTTTTTCGTCGTCTTAAAATAGTGGATAAAAACAAAGGAAAGGCCATCAAAGGTTGTGGTGTTGATCTATCGTTTTTTCAGCCCTCCTCAAACGGTATTTACGAACATAAAACAATTCTCACTTTTGTCGGTCGTCTTTTAAAAGACAAGGGTATCATAGAATTTGTAGAAGCTGGTAAACTGCTGAAGCAAACACACCCTAATGTTGAACTTTGGGTAATCGGAGAATTAGACGATAATAATCCATCAACCATCGAAAGCGATTTATTAGTTGAATGGATAAATAACAAAGACATTGTCTATCATGGTTTTGTTAAGGATATTCGAAAACTGATTAAAAAATCAAATTGCGTAATCCTACCTTCTTACCGTGAAGGAATGCCACGTATTGTTTTGGAAGGAGTAGCGATGGGGAAACCAATTATTACGACCAATGTTCCTGGTTGTAGAGAAACCGTTGAGGATAATGTTACCGGTTATTTAGTCCCCGCTAAAGATGTCCAAGGACTTCATCAAGGAATGGAGAAATTCATGGAACTGGATATTCCCGAACAAAGAGCAATGGGGAATAGAGGAAGGCAAAAGGCGGAACTGGAATTTGGTGAATATAAAATTGCGAATGAGATTTTTAATATTATTGAATCTTGTCTGTAGATTTTATCAATAAAGTACCGTATTGGCCAATTGACGAACTCTAATTTCTTAACTATAACATAAATCCATCAATTCATTTTCGTAAAAATGTCTAAGCTGTCTTCCAGTATCTAACAATGGATCAAAATTACTGTTGTGGAAGTTAAGCATCAGATGAGTATTCTTTTTATTTTTTAATATAAAATTCCGCATCAGTTCTGTTAAGTTTTCTCCAGTTTGATATGCCTGGTGAATCGCCGCGCTTTCCATAAAACCCATTGGATTTTCTGTCCAATTAAATGCTTTTTTACCTTTAAAATCATACATCTGATAAGGAAAACCAGTGCCACATCTAAATCCAAGATGGCGACTGTAACCCATGGTCGAATCGGTAATAATTCCATTCTTTTCAAATAAATAAGGTGTGATTTCCCAAGACCAGCGTAGCCAATGTTGACGATTAGCAATGATTGTTTGTTGACTAATATTGGTTAATGTTTTCTGTTCTTCTTCAAAACGAGAAGCTTCAAAGCCTGCATTATAACTCGGATGTAAACCAATAGAATAACCGCGTTCTATAGCCAGTTGAATAATTTTTTTGGAGTCAGAGTTACCTATTCTATACTTGTTATCATATTTTGTATTTCCTCCCGCCATCATGAAAATTTGTTTCGATACCCATTGGTCTTCCAATCGAAATAGCTTATCAAAATAATCATAAGGATCTTGTACTTCTTGCAGCATCATTTTTTTATAATAGCCAATGCTGTCCCAAAATTGAGACCAACCTCGCTGTTGTACAACGGTGGCGGCTAGTGAGCGAAATAATTTATAACTAGGTTTAAATCTAAAGAGAATATCTACGTCGTGAGAAATAGCATAAGTAGTTCTCTGTTTTATCTCATTGTCAGTAATGATTTCAAAAAAAGCGACTAGAAGTTGATCAACTACTGGATCTGGACATAAATTATTTTTAATTAGAAAATGTTGCTTCTCATCTAACCAACCGGCTGGTCCATTTTTTGACGTTGGCGCGTAGTATTCTTCGTATCGACTGATATGAAAAAATAAGGTGTTTAAAATATCAAAGCCAAATTGAGTGTTTTGAATGAATTGGTCGCCTCCTATTTTTTTATCACTAACAGCGAAGCAAGAATGTTCTTGTAAGTAAGAAAATTGGGTTGAATGATAATGATTAAGAACCTTGGTCTCATCCAGAAAACAGGCATCTAATGGGATGTTGAAAAAATCTCCATGACTATTTCCATAAAATAAATCTTTATCAACCAACTGATTGTCAACAATAAAAAAAAGATTAGTTGGCTTTAAAGGGTGTGCGTTGATAAAATCTATTACGTATTGGAAACGAGAGAGAACCGTGTCAGGAAGTCTATGTTGAATAATGAAATTTTTAACCATAATCTTTTTTCTGAACGCTCAGTAAAGCTTCCATTGTTATCAGTTATTTTTTATAAAAGTAATTATTTTTTTCATTCTTTTTTCCCATCTTAGATGACCCTCAGCGTATTCTCTTATCTCCCCCTTCGTGTTTTCATTATCTTTCAATCTTTTCCAAAAGTTAATTAGATCATATATGTCAATAGATTGATCTGTTGGTACACATCTTTTTATAAAAAAAAGAAAGTCTGGAAAATCTAAATCTTTTCCCGCTAATAAAAAAGGTAAGCCACGAGCACAATACTCTCGATGCTTAAGAGAAGAGTCAATTGCAATATCTTTTCTATGAATTCCTAAAGTGCCTACGCCAAGATCTGCTTGATCAAAATAATCGTCTAATTGTTTATTTGTCATTGGTGGAAAAAAACGAACAACTTCTTCTAAGTCATATTTTTGTACAAGATCTTTATATTGACTAACCGCTTTGCCATGTCCAATTATATTAAGTGTAACGAACGTTTCTAGATTTTTCTGTTCATAATATTTTTTTAATCCTTTAATTAATCGGTCGAGCCCATGCCAGTAAGACCAGTTAGCTACTGCGATTAATCTAAGCTTTTTTGCTTCTGGTTGACTCGTTGAAATATTTATTTTATGAACGGCAATACCATTTGAGATAGGAATGGTTGGAATACCAAATATTTCGGATTCTAGTCCATAATGTGTAATGCCATCTAAATAAAAAGATAGCTTTTTTCGATAATGCTGATCCATAAAAAGACTTAAGCGGTCTAAAAATGACTTTTTTTCCTTTTCATAAGGATAGGTTGGCATCTCTGCCAAAATCTTCAGAGCAGCGTTTTGATTTTTTGCAGCTGCTAAAAAACGAATGAGCGTTGGATGTGCCAAAGCATATCGAAAGTAAATAAAATCATACACCTCAAAATTTAAATGCTTAGAAATGTTAGGAAGTAAGTTGAAAAAAAAGAACCAGTATTTGGAGCTTGATTTTGAAAGAAGTGGTTTGGCAAAAGTATGAACCAACTGATCATTAAGCAGAATTCCTTTATTCGATAATAAGATGAGGTCTATTTGTATGCCCAAATTTCTAAAAGCCTCTACCTGCGCAAGACATTTTTTGAGAACTCCAACATTAGCAAGATCGTCTTTGTTAGTTCGGTAATAGATCAATCCCCTCATGATGCTTTCGTTTTATCTAAACCTAAATTAGGTAGGAATAATTCTTGATACCATTTTTTTAATGGAATTCCATGAATACTAGCATCGTAGAATCTAGAGTTATGAAAATTGAAAGTAATTTTTGTATGTAATTTGTTTTTTTCTAAAAAAGAAATCCATAACTCTGCTGTTTTTTTGAAGTTATAATTTGTCTCATTAAATAACGAACTATCCATAAAAACTAATGGTGTTTCAATGAATTTAAAAGGTCGTTCATTCTCAAAATCATAAAGTTGATAGCCAAACCCAGTACCACAACGAAAGCCAATTCGATCATTAAATCCTAAGGTGGAATCTTCTTCTATTTTTTGTCGTTCAAGTATTTTTGGAGTTGTTTTAAAATCAAAGTGTAAATAATGTTGTCGACTAGTCTTAATTGGAAGAGCAATTCGTTTTTCTAATTTTTCTTTTTCATTTTTAATCATCCTTTCATCTCTCCAACAATTATAACTAGGATGAATACCAATCGTATAATTTCTTGATTTGCACAGCTGAAAAATAGCCTGCATTCTAGGAGTATCCAAATTATAAGGAGTATCATACTTAGTTGTTCCACCAACTAAAAAATAAATGCATTTTTCTATCTTTGTCTGATCAGTTAGGATCCAATCAAAGGTGTCATATGTGTTTTTTGAAGAAAAATAAGTAGACCAAATTTTATAAATGGCACTGATCTTTTGTCTTCTCCAAAGAATACCTCCCATTGCTCGAACAGTATTAAAAAAAGAAGCATCTAGATAAACTTCATCTATATCATGTGTGATTCTATATATTGTTTTTTGTGGGATTAATTCTAATCCGATGACCTTTCCAAAAGCAAAAACTAGATGATCAATTATAGGTAAGTGGTGAAGATTATGTTTGACCAAAAATTGTTCCTTAGGTTGCATCATATCCCAGGTGTCTAGTTGTCGATCTTCACAATACCATTCTTCTATTCGTGAAATGTGAAAGAAAATAGTTTCGATAATATCAAACTGGAATTTCTTATTTATGGCGAAAAGAGTCGAGTCTTTTTTTTTGGAATCTATACTATAGAGGTTTAAATGCTGATAAGTATATTGATTACTAACTAAGGTGGCGAATTTATTTTGGAATTTATTTGAAAAGATCAAACCTTGACTAGGAATAAAGAAATCATTCAAATTAGAAATTCCATAACTGCATATAATATCAAAGGAATGATCCGGATCTCTAGAAAATTTTACTTTACCCTTTAATAGTGGATGAGTCTCTATAAAGTTTAAAACGTAATCAATTCTTGTATTGAAATCAGTATTTTTATCCTGAAAAAATATCCTAATCAAATTAATGTCTGTTTTGAAAGCTAAAATAAAAATAATTTATATCGCTGGATACGGCTTTAGTGGTTCAACGTTATTGGAACGGATGATTGCCATGCATTCACAAATAGTTGGTTGTGGTGAAGTACATAATATTCTTCATGACTTCGAATTAAATGAAACCTGCTCCTGTGGATTATCTTTGTCATCTTGTCCACACTGGAAGGAAGTTTATGCAAAATATTTAAAAAATAAAAAAAGCATCAATGATTTAAATATATTTTCTGTAATGGCAGAAGATCAAAATCCTGATCTGTTATACTTTTGTGATTCGTCTAAAACTACTTTTGGGAATATGATACGTCCCTATCTACTTTCCAAAAAATATGATATAAAACTAATTCATCTCACAAGAAATGGAATTGCATGTTTAAATTCCGTTCTTAAGAGGAATTCTCAGTTTGGTTACCTAGTAAAGTCAATGGTCGTGGCCATTCATTGGTCTTTAGCAAATATCACGGCTTATTCGTTTAAATTTTTTAAACCAACCGCTTACCATAAAATTGCTTATGAGCATTTATTGGGAAATCCCGATACTCATATTAACGGAATTTACAAATTTTTAAAGATCAATAGTCAATCTAACCAAGTAGTTAATTTAAAGAAAACGACGATACCTCGGACTCATCAACTTTCCGGAAACGCGATCCGAAGAACCGAAAACCTATTATTAAAAACGGGAAATCAAGCAAATCAAAAAACTACTGTCCTTTCGTCACTGATTTTTAAAGTTGTATCTTTTCCAGTTTACAAATTAATGGGATATTAAACGCTTCTTAGTGCACTTATCAATCGAAAAAATAAATTGCCTCCTTTATAGATTTTATGATAAGGCACCATTTTTCCGCCAAAAGCCCGAAAAATATTTTCTATATTAGCCATCATCCCTCCTTCAAAATCAAAATTAAGGTTTTTTTCAATGGCTAATTGAATACCATTCCATAGCAATAATTGTACTGCACCACTAGATCGTAGCTTAGTATTGGCGCCGATCATTAAACTATACATTGTGTCGTCATCCCAAACTAGGTAAATTGCTGCATGTGAATAGCCTTCTTTATCTTTAGCAATATAAATAATTTTGCGATCTCTAGATTTAAGCGCTCCATCAAGTTTTTGCAAAAAGGATAAGGTATAAGGAATTTCAATTTTCTGACGTTGAAAACTTTGTTTATTTAATTCATAAAATAAATCTAAATCATCTGTTTCTGTAATTGTAACAATCTTTTCTGCCCGTTGAATCTCATTACGAATACTACTTTTAAAATTAAAAGAAGCGTTTGCTAATGCTTCTTTATAAATAATAAAAGTATAAAAATTGGTTTGTTGATAACCCTGCCAATGAAAAGGAAGGTGGCTTTTAAAAAGAGTAGTGTGGCGTTGTGCATAATAAGCTACTTTTGGTAGTTGTTTGATTAATTCTGTAGCTACTTTTTTTTCTAGTCGATATTTGCTTTCCAATTTTGTTAAATTAGCTGGATAGTCAATCCAAATACCCATATATGGAGTTAGCGCGGGCATTTTTATAACCTTTAACCCCCAATGAGCACTTAGGAAATAGGGTAGCACTCCCAAAATATTTCCACCATTGTCTTTAAAAAGTGCGACTTCCCAGCTATCACCACAGACGATGTCAAGCCACCAATCCTGCATGAATAGTGGCAATTGCAGCGTAGACTGACAAAAAACTCGATATTCTTCTTTATTTTGCGACAATAAGTGATATTTTAAACAACCTCAAGACTAATAACTCATTTTTTGCTCAAAGATAACGTATGTGTGGGATTTTTGGAATGATTGTACCTAAGGGAAGCTCCCCTGATCCAAATTTGGTGGAAAAATGCACAAATAGTCTGATCCATCGAGGGCCAGATGACTATGGGTATTTTTATAAAGGTCAAATAGCGCTGGCTAGTCGACGATTGGCGGTTTTGGATCTTTCAGCTAATGGTCATCAACCAATGACCTATCGTAATAATACAATTGTTTATAATGGAGAAATTTATAATTATTTAGAATTAAAGGATCAACTAAAAACTAAAGGGTATTCATTTATAACGAATACAGACACAGAAGTAGTCTTAGCAGCTTATGATTATTGGGGAGAAGATTGTGTCAAATTTTTCAATGGTATGTGGGCTTTTGCGATTCACGATCCTGAGCGTAATCAAATTTTTTGCTCTCGAGATCGATTTGGAATTAAGCCTTTTTATTACACGATGATTGGTGCTGATTTTTGTTTTGCTTCTGAAATTAAAGCATTTCGATCAAATCCTAATTTTAATGCCCAATTGAATGAATGGGTGGCTCAGGATTTTTTGATCAAAGGCCTGCAGCATCATACCACTGCTACTTTCTATAAAAATGTTTTGCAATTAGAAGCAGGTCATCACCTAATCTATGATTTAGAAAAATCTACCTACCAAATCAAGCAATACTATTCTTTAAATTCGAAGAATAAAATTTCTTCTTTATCCTTTTCCGAAGCGAGTGTAGAATTTAAAAACTTATTGAATGAATCCATTCGTTTGCATATGCGGTCTGACGTAAAGATGGGAACTACTTTGTCTGGTGGACTTGATAGTTCCGCTGTGCTAGGATTACAATATTCACAATTGGCAAAAGCAAGTAAAATTGATTTAGAAGCCGTTAATTATGATCCTGGAATTGAAAAATATGATGAGCAAAAGTATATTCAAGACTTGCTAGAAAAATACCCAGTTAAATTAAGATCTACTAAAAAGACTTTTTCGAAATTATTTGAGACTTTAGATGAAGTCATTAAGTCACAAGATGAACCCATACTTTCTGGTAGTCTCTTGGCTCAATACGAGGTTTTTAAACTAGCAAAAGAAAAAAAAATAAAAGTAATGTTGGATGGTCAAGGCGCAGATGAACTATTGGCTGGTTATGGAACTTACTACTCTTATTTTTTTAAATATATTTTATTAGAAAAAAAACGACGATTGCCCAGTGAGCTATTTGGTTTTTTAAAACATCATTCAACCTCAATTTATAAAATAAAAAACTTTTTTAGAACAACAGTTGCTTATCATCCTTTTTTGAAATTAAGATCAAATAAAGTGGAGAATGTTAAAAAATATTCTAGCTTTCAAGACTATTCGATTGATATGATTCAATCACGTATTTTACCGGCATTGTTGCATTTTGAGGATCGCAATAGTATGGCACATAGTGTAGAAGCAAGAGTTCCATTCTTGGATTATCGATTGGTTGATTTCTGTATGAGTCTGCCGCCTGAGTATAAGATTAGCAAAGGAATTCGAAAGTCTTTGTTGAGAAAGAGTATGGATGAAGTGTTGCCTAAATCTATTTTGCAGCGGTACGATAAATTAGGTTTTGTAAGTCCACAAGAAGAATGGATAGAAGCGAATTCTCTAATGTTTGGAAAAGAAATTAGTAGAATAATTAAAAAGTACCCTAGGATTTTTGATCAAATTTTATCGGATTTTGTTAAAACAGTTTTAGATGAAAAAGAACGAAAACATTATCCTTTTTTGTGGCGAATATTGAGTTTTGGGAGATGGATGGATTTAGTCCTTTAATAATGAATTGATCTTTTGGTGAAATTCAATCCGCATTTTTTGTGGCGAATAATTAGCTAAAGCTAAAATTGTTTTCGTCTTATAATTTGAAAATTTATTTTGATTTACCCAAAGAAGAAGTACTTCTTCTAGCTGATTGTTATCGTACCGTTGTACCATTTTATCTAATGCTTCTGATAGTGGATAATGACTTGGAATTAGTGCCGGAACACCAAAACCAATCATATCATTTACACCACCAGATATTTTAGAATAACCCAACTGCTCCTTATAAATATAGTTTTTGCTATATTGACGTAAGGGTAAGATTAAAAAATGACTAACCTTCAGCCAGTGCTCATATGTATCTACAGAAATCGTCTCATTAAAGGTGGTAACCTTAATTGATGGACTACCTAACTTTTGAAAGTCAGCAATTATTTTGAGTCCATCTCCTTTGGGTTTTCCAAGCAAAACCAGATGAATGTCTTTTGATAATTTACCTTTTATTTTTTTGAGAGCAGACAATACCAAATCATAATCTCTTAGCACAGAGGTTACCGTGCAAGGAACCGTAATGATAACACGATTTTCGGCAGAGGGCGTAGTCTGTTGTTCATAGCTGACAAAAGGTAAAGCTGCCAACTTTAGATGAGGTGGAATATTAAAACGGCTTTGTACATATTCAAGTACCACTTCAGTAGGAAAGACCAAACCAACTAAGCTTTCTAAAAGCTGCTTTTTATAATAATGACTGCGATTTAATTGTATTTTTAACCAGCGAAGTCGATCCCAAAGATCAAGTTTTGGACTTAGGGATTCTTGAGGAGCCAGGAATGAGTGTGCATTATGCACCAGTAAGATCGTTTTGTTGATTTTTGAGACTCGATAAAATGCTTTGAAATTATTTAAGGCCGTGGTGATAAATATTAACTTTGCTTCCTTAATTAGCGGGTAATTTGAACTTAAAAAACTAGGGATACTTTGTTCTTTAGATTGTACGATCCACTCAAACGAAGGCTGATCGTGTAGATCTTTTAGCATTTGATATACAATACTGCTGCAAAATATTTTAACTTTGTGATCGCTTCCCTTTAGCAACTCACAGTAATGCCTCAGTACTTCGTGGTGCTGATATAGTTCTATTATTGCGATCATCGTTGGTAAAGTTATTCTGTAATTTTAAAGTTGTTTATGCGTTAGGAAGGATTTAAAATAAGCAATAAATTTGTTAGCATCTGTAAATGATCAAAATGATAAGAAACGAAAGTATGGCCCTTTTTACTTCTTATGTATCGCTCTTCTTCTTGGATAATACAATGATAGATAGTCTCTGATAAGTCTTTAGGGTCATTAGGTCTTGCTAGCCAGCCATTTTTTCCATTATCTAATACCTCGGGTATCCCTCCGACTTGAGTACTTACAACAGGAATACCTGAGGCTAACCCTTCTATATTTGCTACTCCCAATGCTTCTTTATGAGCAGGAATACATAAAATATCTTGTTCTTGCATAGCGAGAAATACCAGGCTTTGAGGACAAGGCCCTTTGAAGTTTAACTGAACATTTGGGGTCGAAGAAAAAAGACGTGAAATACTAGCCTTATCTTTTTCCAGTGGCCCCATGACCGTTACTAGAAACTCTAAAGAAGATAAGATAGAAAGTGCTTTTACTAACAATGCTAACCCTCCTCTTTGATAATCTGCCTTTACAAATAAAATATCAATAGATTTATCTAAATGAATTTTTCGTTTGCCTCTGAATTTATAATTGGAAAGATCAATTGCTTTATACAATCGAACTATTTTTTCTGCCGAACAAGAATAAGATTGAAGAACTGACTGATTTAAATAATTTGAATTAGTAATAATTTTATTTAGTGCTTTTGTGGCCAGATATTCTAATGGTTTACGATGGAAATTAATCAACCATTTTTTACTGCCATCAAAATTAGATAATTTGGCGCTTAAGTAATTGTCATCATTTAGCATACCGACTACACGAATCTTTTTAGAAAATCGTAAAGCACTCCACCATCCTAAAATAGCATTGTTGAAAAGTAAGACATCGAACGCATACGTTTTTTGAATCGCTTTTATTTTTTTATAGTATCTAAAATTATCTACATAAGACCACAAAAAACCAAACGGTTTTGGTAAAAAATAAGGAGCAATTTTATATATTTTTCTATCTTTTTCCTGGTTGATATCTTTAGTCAAAATTACTACTTCGTATTCCGGATACAAATCATTGATCTGCCAGACAAATTTTGCAAATTTAGCAGGACCATGTGTGACCGTTTGGAAAGTAGGCGTAACTAGAAGAATTTTCATAAATACTTTTATACAATTTTCATAATCAATTGCGGATGTCTTAATAAGAGGTAGATACTAAATAAGATTTTTAAAGGTAATCTAATTAGTACATTTTGACTTAATTTGAAAATAAAGGGGTGAGTGGTCATGTACATTCTCAAAATATATCGATTAAGTTGCTTATCCCAATTATGCGACAACATTTTCCTGAACCATTTAATATAGTATAGTCTCTTGTACTTTCTTTTTGATTCAGGATCAAATGTACGGTTTGCCTCGTGCACACCTCTCATGGCCACAGGAACATCTAGTAGGCCAGGATATAGTTTTTCAGTTAGACAAGTTCGTAGAATAAAATCAGTATCCTGTGCCTGCCTTAGTTGTGTGTCAAAAAGCCCTGTCTGCATTAGAAGACCTCTTTTAATTGTAAAGCCATCTAAACTCCACCATCCTTTTTTTCCTTGAAAAAAAGTTGAAAATAATTGATTAGAAGGAATATTCTCCTCAATGGTCGTTAGTAAATGTCCATTTTTCATTTTTACGTAACCATCAATATTTTTTTCTATATAAAAATGCACTCCAATGGCTTCGTAAACTCCTTCTACAACTGGGTGACCTTTAAAAACCTCTTGGGTCTTTTTAAATCGTTCTGGTAAATAATAATCATCCGCATCCAAAAAAGCAATATAATCACAAGTAGATTTTTCAATTCCAAGATTACGACTAGCTCCGGCACCATGATTTTTTTTGTCTGGATGTTGAAAGACTTTTACTCGTTCGTCTGACTTAGCGAGCTCCTGCGCAATCTCTAAAGCATTGTCCGGAGAGGCATCTTCTACGAGAATTACCTCTGCC
>CALGJS010000222.1 GCA_937927835.1 uncultured Saprospiraceae bacterium
TCTTCCACGTTGCGGCTTACACAGATAGGCGTTTGCGTACGAAAGCGCATCGTTTTTTCAAATGTTGGTTTTGGTAGCATCTCTATTCCGGTAACGGTAAAATCGGCTTGAAAGCGACCGCTCGACAGTTGGAATTTCTGATCTTTGAAAAGGCCCATCACAAAATGCTGGACGGCCTCATCCATGTAAAACGAAAGTTCGATGATCGTCGGGGATTTGGTTAGGGTAAATGTTTTCCGGTGGCGATCAATATCAAACCATTTGGGTCGCAACGGGCTGAAGTTGAACAGCTTGTATTTTTTTCCACCAAAATCATAACCCTGTTCGTGTAATTGTTGTGCAAACATAATGTTCGCATTTCCCAGCGTACGGTAAATCCACGAAGAGATCAAATAAGGATAATTGATCGGAAGGACCTGTTTCGGTGGATGTTCTAAGGTTAGTTGAATGCGCATATTTTATTTCTGTTTTAACTTCTAAGGCAAAGATACACCAAGAGGTGGGTCAATTACGTACCCACACCTAAAAAACTTTTATTTCGTTTAGAAATCCATATTTGCTACCTCTGTCCTCAGGTGATTAAGCAAGGATTCAGGCTCTACTACTTCGACTAGCTGATGGTAAAAGCCGAGAATAAAATTGGATAAACCAATAAAACGATAATTGACCAGACATTGAAAATCGTATATTCCTTCTTCCAAAGCATCTGGTTTGATGTAAGATTGAGTGAGCGGAAAGCGTTCAATCAATTCATTATAAGCACCTACTTTGAGGCGGAGATGAACCATTACTTGATTTTTTTCGACAATCCGGAATGGGTCGGTAGCAAAAACTTCATGTTTTTTCTCATACTGCCATGGTTGGTCGGTTATTTTTAACCGAGTGATACGAGAAATTCTAAAATGGCGTAGCTTTTTTTTATCAACATCAAAGGCCTGTAAGACATCGTCGTGGATATTAGGATCAAATCCTTCCACTAATCGGTCAGAAATTTCATTACTGTTAGAAGAATGATAATCCATAAGCAATATTTGTCTTTTCTCTTTCTTTGCTTTCCTTAGTAAATCCACTTTTGTCAAGTAAGGCTTCCGCAACATGGCCCGGCCAATTCTAGTAAAATCGTGCATGGATGACAACTTCCTTTTTAATTTTTCTGCATGCTTACTATTACTTGCAATAGTGTCCAAAGCATTCAACAATAATATTTGATCTTTTTCTGAAAACTCTAGTAAATCCCTCAGATCGTTATATCTCTGGTCTACCTCAAATCCGTAACGATAATTTTTATCACATGCTAATTCAAAGCCAGCCTCCTTAATCGCTTTAAAATCTTTCTTAATTGTTTCTATCGAAACACCCGTACGACTTGCTAATTGTTTTTTGGTGTAACCAAATGGTCGTTCCACCAACATAATGAGTACTTTCAAAACCCTCAACTTCTTCCCATATTCATTTTCCTGCATGAACTTTGTAAAATTTATTCTAAATCAATATTAATACTATCCAATATAGAGATAATTCCTCCCTCAACAAAATAATTCTATATTTTTAATTATTTTATACTTGTTAGTCCTTATTATTTATTATTGGGAACGGACCTCAAAAGGCCGAATTAGAAAAACTGGAAGTCAATTTAAATTTAGGGAATCTAGTGAATCAAGAGGTTGAAATAACTTTTTTAGTCCTAGTATTCTTTTCAATACAGCCTTCTTTCCTGATTTTATTTTTAATATCCCCCAAAATCGCTAGAAATCCATAACAATAAATTATTACCTTTATGCAAATATTTGAATTAGCAATAAAATTTAATTCATCCATAACCTCGGTTATAACTACACCTTTATTAAACAAACATACACCCTTATAGATGAAGACACATCATCATAAATTACCTTTATTATTGACGATAGCATTGTTGTTCACTTCTCTTTTATCTAGCACCGCTACTCCATCCACAAAAATATTTTCAGAAAATTTTAATCATTATTCTAATTACCATAAAGAAAAACTGGAAGGTTACTTAATTTTCCATAAGAATCCTGCTCAAGAACTTATTTTACTAAGTGGTTTTTTAAAAATGGAATCTACCTTACTCGCACGGACTAGAAAGTACAAAAACAATAAACCTTTATTGGATCAATGGGGCGACCTAGAAATTGATAGTTATTCTAAAGTCATACAAGTAGTTAGAAGCTGGATTTATAGGCATCAAGAAGACTATACTTTAAATAAACAAACATACTAGGCTTAATATATTTTTGCTTGGTAAACAACTTTACTTATTTGGCTAAGCTGCATGGCTTGACACCTTATCCGTTTAACAATGAAACTTTATTTCATGACAAAACACCCTACCCGAATTACTGCTATTATAGTAGCCTTCTTATTTTCTTTTCAGCTTTCCGCTAATGGGATTGCTTTAGATTCTACCCTTCAAACTAGGCATTCAATTCTACCGCTTCCTCTTAAAAAAATTAATTTTGTTGTTTCTAATAATAAAGACTTAAGGCTCCGAAACTTCCCTCAAAAAAACAAAACAAACTTTAGGATTGCCAATCCTTCTAAGGTTCAAATCAGCGAATGGCTTGCTGGCAAATATTCAAATCTAAATCAGGTTTTTTCTGGAAATGCCCCTAAAACAAAATTTGCCATGCTTGCTGATTCAAGCAAACTAACTATTGCTAATGCCAGAGAAGTAATTAATAAAGCGATTGACCTAGGAAATTTTGTAACCCAATTTACGGGAGAAGATTTAAAGACCCTTCCCGTTGCAATGAAAAAATCTTTGGACGATAATACAGAGGTCGTGATTGGAATCGGTAATATTTATTTATGGCCTGACTACGCTAGTTTGGAAGTTTTTCTGAGAGTAAAAACACCCAAATTTAAAGAACCGCTTTTCTTTGCGGCACCGGATGTAAAATTTACTCGACTGGGTGGAATTTCTGGTAATGTTTCTCTAGGCCTTTTAGGAGATTTTATCTTGCCTATTCTGGAAGAAAAAGCCACCATCCGTCTTAAATCCGCAGTGATAGATCAGGTAAAAAATGAGTTCAAAAAAGGCGTTGGAACTTATGCGGAGTTTAATTGCGATGGATTAGAAACGATTAGTATTGATGCAAATTTGGCGATCAGTCGGGATATTATTTTACCAGCCGATGTTGACTTCGAAAATCCAGATACGACCGAAAAGGTCAATGCTGATTTTTTTATTACTACCTCCAATGGTTTAAGTGATATTCTAACGGAAGTCAATTTCGATCAACCTTTTTATCATGTTAAGAATAGCAAATTAATTTGGACCATTCAATCAGCGGTCTTCGATTTTAGTACGCTCCAACATCGCAATAGTCTGCAGTTTCCAGTCGGTAATTATGATCCTACTCTACCACTTGCGAATATAGAAAATTGGCAAGGTGTTTATATTAAAGAGATCAGTTTGGAATGGCGAGACTCTATTGCCCAAATCCCAGGCCAAACGTCTAAACCATTTTCTATCAGTGGTACCAATATCATTATTGATGAAGCAGGTTTTACAGGACAGGTTACAGCTAAAAACATCTTACCAATTTCTGAAAATCACCAAATCAATAAATGGGCTTTTTCTATAGATCATCTCCGTGTCAGCATTCTAACCAATACTTTTGAATCCCTTGATTTCTCGGGACATTTAGGGATGCCAATGACGTATCCCGATGATGGACCTTCTACCGATACTTCTCAATTAATCAACTACGTTGGTAGTTTCGATTTTCTGGAAAAAAGATACGCCATTTCTGGAAACCTACCTACCGACAAAGTCCTTCCACTTAAGATGTTTAAGGGACAAATTAGAATTGAAAACACCTCTGTTTTTACTATTGGATACGAGAACAAAAAGATTTTTCTAAGTGCAAATTTAAATGCTGATTTTGAAACAAAACCATCGGATATTAATACCGAAGAAAAAAAATTAGCCATCCCTTTGGTAGAAGTAACGGGTTTGAATGTTTCTTCAAAAAGTCCTTTTCTACTGGCAACTGGAAACTGGATTTTAAGAGATACTATTTCAGTAGCAAGCTTTGCGGGATTTGGATTAAATATCAATTATTTAAGTGTTCAAAAGAACGTTCAGACATTTGACACAGAGTTAATTGTGGGAGCGGATATCAACCTCGCTGCTGGGGATAAGATACATATTAGCGGAGCGACTATTGTTCGCGTCACAGCAAATATCGAAGATACGCCTAGTTCGCAAAAATGGAAATTTAAAAAAGTGAACTTAGATATGATCAAGGTGGAAGTTGATTTAGAAGCTTTTAGTATTTCTGGACAGGTCGTATTTTTTGATAACCTGAATGGTGAGAATCCAAATGGTCAATTAGGATATGGAAAGGGTTTTCAAGGTGATGTAAGGCTTAAAATTAAAGGACTTGGTAAAGAGGACGATGGTGGCGGCACTGGGTTTATGGCGATGGCTTTATTTGGAAAATCAATTGGTTCAGATAATGAGCGATTTAGATATTTCATGGTAGATGTCTTGGCCTACTTTTCTGACGGAATCCCTATCGGCCCCATCGGTTTGTATGGTGTTGGTGGTGGCGTTTATTATCGGATGGAGCAAGAAAATTTAGGCGCTAATTTCACCAACATCCCTACCTTTAATCCGCCGCCTTCAGAGCAGGTAAATTCTTACACCCAATATATCAGCGGCTTTTTAGGAAAGACGCTTTCGGGAACAAAATACCGACCTTCTGAATCGGTATTGCTGGGCATCGACCTCACAGTTATCATTGGTTCCCTACCAAAGCCTCAAGCATTTAATGCAAATATTGGATTCAATATGGAATTCAATACCAATGGCGGACTCAACTTTATCAAGCTAGGAGGAATCATGAATCTTATGACTGATATCAGTCCAGAAGGGCCTGCCTGTTCTGGGGTTAGTTTAGCCATTGATCTAGAATTCGTTTTTAAAACAAACAGCCTACGAACCCGTACAGGATTCTATGCTTCGGCACATGCGTTTGTAAAAGTCGGTCCTTTACGTGGATCAAATATCGATAATATTCCTCCAAAATTTGCGGATTATATAGAAAGATGTAGTGACTATGATCTTGGTTATGCGGGAGGTTTAGAAATGCAATTTTCAAAGGACTATTGGTTTTTAAATGTGGGAGAACCGGAGCAGAGATTAGGGTTGGAGATCAGTTTGTGGAAATTGGGATCCATCCGTTTAGAAACTTATTTTGATATTGGAAAAAACATCCCAGCTTTTCCTGGACTGCCTTATTATGTCAGCAACCTAACTGGTCTGGGCAATCTTGTACAAAACGAAATGACTCGGGCAGCAGGAACAGGATTTGCCTTTGGAGTAAGTTTTGATGCTAGCTTAGATACGCCGGAACTTTTGGGTTTTTCGGCACATGTAGCACTTGGAGCTGGCTTCGATATTATGCTGAATAAATTCCGAGATGTCAACTGCTTAAATTCAGGATCTCCAGAACCTATTGGTTCAAATAATTGGTATGCAGCAGGACAAGCTTGGGCTTATCTGGATGCTGGGATAAAGTATAAAGGAGAGGAAATCTTAGGCGTTGGACTGGCAGCCGCCTTACAAATTAAAGGTCCAAATCCTACCTTTGGACGAGGTGCATTGGCCGGACGAGTTACATTAGGTCCTTTCAAGAAAAAATTTAATATTCATTTTACATTTGGTAAAGAATGTGATATTCAAGGATCACAAACTTTAGAACAAGAGATCGAAATTCTGCTTTTTCTGACTCCTTCCAATGATGACCAATCGGTGGATGTTTCAACACCAATTGATGTGGTTTTTGCCAAGGAGTTAGACACTAGTTTCTCTATTTATAATGCAAATACAGAACAAAATGAATTCTTTTATATAACATTGGAAAACTTTGAAATTACAGATCCAGATGGTAATCAAATCAATCTCAATCAAGAACAAATATCTGAACAGTTTTTCCGCTACCTTCCGGTCGATCAATTAACTTCTTATACTGAATATACGATTAGTTTAATTGCAAAATTATTTAGAGAGAATGGCGAATTAGTTCAGACAGAAGAACGAATTCATATTTTTAAAACAGGTCAACTTCCAACCGAAATTTATAAGAGCAATATTGATTATGCTTTACCCGGTGATGGACAATTTAATTATTATAAATTTGATGCCTCTTCTCAATCTATCCAGTTGGTACAAGGTCAAGAAGAATTACTTGCTGACCTTCCAGATGGTCAATCTCTAAAGGTTAAAATCAGTACCACACATCCAACTTCTATTCGCTATAAAAACTGTTCCTATGATTCTGAAATGAATCGTTTAAACTTCTCTATTTCCTCCTTTTTAGTCAATGGGAAATCGTACAAATTTGAGCTTATAAAAATCGCTGACGAAGCAGTTGCTGCCAATGCAAATTCAGCTAATTATGAGTTAGATGAATTTAATTTACCCGTTCCTTTTGAGAATGAAGCGGTGCTTTACACTATGGCTTTTAGGGTAAGTAACTATAATCAGTTTGAAAATAAGATGGCAGCAACATCATTTTCAAATCTTCAGCTCCCTCCCGATTCAAATTTTCCAAACTTCACCAATATTGATTATGCAAGACCGTACACCGTTGAGTTAAGTAATATATCAGAACCATTTGGTATTGAAGAAATCGAAGGTATTTATGAAAAGGATCCTTCTTTAATTTTTGAGGCGAATCTAGATGCTACTCCATGGATAACCAATAGTTTTCGAAATTTTTCAGGCCAAGAAATTTCAAATCTAAATATCTATGGATATGGTCAAGGAGAAAGAATGACTGATTATTTAGATACTGATAGAGTAACCTATTTTGGTAATCAAGAACCTAAAAACGGCATTTATATTCTTCAAGATTCTATTTATCAATCATCATTAGAAAATATATTTAAGCATAATGATGGTACAGATTTCTCAAACATCAAAGTAGAGATTGATTACGCTATTGGTAAAATAATGTATCAAGAATTAAATTCAGTTTATGCTTTTCTCAAAGAGACGGAATTAGGTCTATTTGAGTTGGATCATATTTATGAATATAGCAATTACCAAACCGCTAGCTCCTCTTTATGCAATCTTAATAATATTTCAATAACTCAACTAAAAGGTTGCTGTGGATCGGATGACCTAATTTACGAGGCACTTGTGGAGTATGCCGAAAATAAACTTAACTCAATGCCAAGCACCATGGCAAAATTCCTCTATGCACCAAAAAATAGAACGGTTTTTTGCAACTGGAACGTGGATATTTTCACAAAACGTAATCTTTATACGGACCTGACTCCAGGCGCCTACCCCATTAAAATAAAATATTTCAAACCCTCTTCTACTTCGCCTCACCAAACATTTAATCAAACCTTTATAAAAACAGATTAAGTCAATGAGCAAAAGTTTTTTTAAAATTCTTGGTCTTCAATTTTTTCATTCTGCTCTGAGGCAGAAAACCAACATACATGAGCAAATTTTATCAGCAATTTAAAGATATACTTTCATCTCCCATTCTCGGGATCATCTTCTTATTCTTTCTTTACAATACCAAAGGATCAGCACAACCATTTCCAGTTTCAGTCAACACACAATTAACAACACCCAGCTTACCCTATCTCGCGGATTATGTATCAAACAAGCCTGAAACGCTGCGGGCTATTTTGCTTTTAAATGATGATAGTCGACTAAATTACGAGGTCATACTAAAAGTAAGAATATCTGGCCAAGGAATTGAACTAGCCTCGCGAGCTGATTATTTTTCTGTCCCGATTAACCTGATGTATAATGTTCCAGAAATACTGACAGGTTTTGAATTAGCAGATTTATTTGATCCTAATAATTTGGATATATCTGGGATGTCTAAAAGTGAGTTCTTAAAAACAGGACAATTACCAGAAGGAATTTATACTATTTGTTTTGAAGCTTATGATATTAACCGTTTTGATCAATTGCCAGTTTCTAACGGAGGCTGTGC
>CALGJS010000223.1 GCA_937927835.1 uncultured Saprospiraceae bacterium
GAGAACATGTAATCGATCGCTTTACGAAGATGAAGTCCAGCACCAAAGCTAGATTTCCAGTCAACGTCACCGGTAAGTGCGGTGTGACCAACATTAATACCCAATTCCCACATATTTTTGGGCTTGGCGTTAATTTTTAAGTTGCTCGCGGTTGTCTGAGCAGTTGCTTGAAAAAACAACGCAGTACCCAATACGAACATTATTAAAGTTAAAATTTTCCTTGTCATAGGGTTTTTACTTTGATGATTAAAAAATAGGTGAATAATATCTTATCTATCTTTGATGCAATATAATTGCAAAAGTATTTAATTTTTTCTACGGTACAAATATTTCTTGATTTTTTTTAATGATATCCTTGGATGAAAGGTAATTAAATCAATAAAATATTTATTTAATGTGCTTCTTATTGGTTTTAAGTGTGTTATTAGCTACTTATACCAAGCATTTTGAATACAACTGTTACGCTTTTATAAGTCTATTGTTGCGGTTATGACCTCACATTTATCAAAAAGTAACGGATATTTTCTATTATATTTCGCTTTTTTATTCCATATGAAACATAAAACATATAAAACAAAAAAACATGCTTGAAAATTGGCTGAGTCCGCTGACTGTTAATGAATTTACTCCTACAAAGTCTTATAGTCGTAGTCAATTCGGCAGAAAGATAATTTTCCACTGGAAAACAATTCCTTCTTTAGAAAGAGTCCAAATTGCAATTATTGGTTTAGATCAAAAAGATGCCAACGCAATTCGAAAAGAATTATATAAACTTGAGTTTCCTTTTCGCTCTTTTAGAGTAGCAGATTTGGGCAACATTAGAAACAAAAATCACTCCTTTCTTATTCCGGTCATTAAAGAACTCCTAGATAGTAATATTGTTCCTTTGATTTTGGGTCGTGATATCGATCATTCTGTTGCTCATTATCAGTCGTATCACTTGCGTAAATACGTAAATTTAACTGTTGTGGATGAAAAAATCCGATTAAATACTTCAAAAAATGAAAAAAAAGATGGTTTCTATCTTAATAGTTTAATAAAAAAGAAATCACCCAGTCTTTTCAATTTAGGAGTTTTAGGTTATCAATCTCATTTTACTTCTTCAAAAGCGGTCTCTGACCTTACAAATGCGAATCAAGAATTAGTAAGGTTAGGTGAAATTAGAAACGACATCACAGAGACGGAACCGCTCATCCGTTACGCTGATTTATTAACGTTTAATATTTCTGTACTAAAATCTCTAGAAGCACCCGCACAAGCAGATCCTTCTCCTAGTGGTTTATTTTCTGAAGAAGCCTGTCAACTCTGTCGTTATGCAGGATTAAGTGACCGCTTGACTTCTATTGGATTTTATGGATATCATCATGAGAAAGACCCTCAACTTCAGACGGCAAAAACGATCGCACAGCTTATTTGGTATTTTATGGAAGGTGTGAAGAATCGGAAGAAGGACTACCCTGTTTCGAGTCAGAGTTTGATAGAATATATTGTTGAAAATAAAAATAGAGATCATCAACTTCACTTTTGGAAAAGTAATAAAAGTGGCAGATGGTGGATAGAAATACCATTAAAAGGAAAGGGAAAGCGCACAGAAATGGTTCCTTGTTCTTACGAAGATTACAAAGCAGCCTGTCAAGATGAAATGACTAGCAGGCTAATACGAGCTTTTCAAAAATTATCTTAAGGCTGAAAAATCGATAATAACTTTTCTAAACCGATCCCTCTGGATCCTTTTAGTAATACCAGACTGTCTTTCCAATGATTATTCGTCAATTCGTTCTTCAAGGAACCTACATCTAGGTAACCATGTACATTATCGGAAGAAAGAATCGAGTTTTGATAGTTTGATCCAACTAGATATATGGCTTTGGTAGGAATGTCTCTTAAGCGGTCAATAATTTCACGATGTGCAGACTTGCTATAATCACCTAGTTCAAGCATATCTCCTAAAATAACTATTTTATTGTTGGCTTCTATTTTTGAAAAGTTCTCAAGTGCAGCAATTGTACTCGTTGGATTTGCATTATAGGCATCTAGAATAAAAGTATTAGTACCAATTTTCCTTAACTCGGATCGATTGTTCTGAGGAATATATCCTTCTATGGCCGTTTTAATCGCTTCTCCAGGAACTTTAAAATACTTCCCTAAAGCTACTGCTGTCATTAAGTTTCCAAAGTTGTATTTTCCAACCAAGGCACTAACAACGGAGATAAGCGTTTCTGGGCCAGATAGAAATTCAGCAGCTAAGAAAGGTTGTACCTGATTTAGTTTTATTTCAATATCTCTTACTTTACTATTTGGATCTTCACTTTTTATATAAAAGATCTTATGCTTAACTGGCTCCGCTAATGCTTCCAAGAATTGCTCGTCTCGATTAATAAAAGCAACTCCATTATTTTTTGCTAAATAAGCATATAACTCAGACTTTCCTTTTTTTACGCCTTCTAAACCTCCAAAGCCTTCTAAATGAGCTCTTCCAATATTTGTAATGATCCCATGAGTTGGTTCTGCGATTTTACACAAATGAGCAATTTCTCCCTGATGGTTTGCTCCCATCTCAATAATAGCTACCTCTGTATCTTTAGACATTTTTAGTAAAGTCAGGGGCACTCCAATATGATTATTAAAATTTCCTTGGGTATAATGAATAGTATAAGTAGTCTTCATCACTTCAGCTAGCAACTCTTTAGTCGTCGTTTTACCGTTACTACCGGTAATCGCAATTACAGGAATCGAAAATTGCCGTCGATGGTGTCTAGCTAGTTCTTGCAAAAATATCAATCCGTCTGGAACTAATAAGCATTTATCATCTATCATATAATCCGCTTCATCCAATACCACATAGTCTGCTCCTTTTTCTAAAGCTTCCGCCGCAAAAGCGTTTCCATTATATCTTGGTCCTTTTAAGGCTAGATATACACAACCAGCTGTTATCTTTCGGCTATCGGTAACTAAGTCCGCACCTTGCTGCAATTTTTCGTAAACCGTATTCATTATTTCAATCATAAAAAAAGTCTCTACATTTTTGACAAATGTAGAGACTTTTAGGATATATAAAAAGAAAGAATTATCCAGACAGCTAATTTTACTTAAACATGCCTTTTTTCTTCTTCTTTTTCTTTGTTTTAAAACTATTTCCTCCGGTGTCCTCATTACCAGTAGATCCACCAGTACGCGTCATAGCACAACGGAAACCGATCGTACGATCTGATTTGTCTTCTTCTTTAAATCTTCTAGCACCAGGTGATAACCAAAATGCACGATCTGCCCATGAACCACCTTTGATTACCCGTGACTTATCACTAATCAAAGAAGTTTTTCCATAATCATATAATACGTAAGATTCTTTATCACCATCTAAGTAGTTATAAACTTGACCTCGCTTGTAGTTTTCACGAGTAGCTACTTCATCGTCTTCTACATAACGGTAACGAATACGACCTAAACTATCTTTGTCTACTGGTGCGCCGTTCTCATCTAAAATTTTAGTTTTGAACTTACCACCACGATAAGGGTTCAAGTCATGGTTTTCTACATCACGCAAAGTCATACTAGTCAGTGGACGATAAAGATCCATGGTCCATTCATTTACGTTACCAGCCATGTTATAAAGTCCAAAATCATTTGGAAGGAACTTTCGTACAGGTGCGGTAATGTGTGCTTGATCATTCAAGTTACCAGCCATACCCATATAATCACCACGACCTCTCTTAAAGTTCGCTAGGATTCGTCCTTGATCTTTATTTCTTTTTTGGAAACGAACGGTATTTCCGCTCCAAGGATAGATCCGACGATCCGTGATTCGTTCGTCTTGCTCAGAAGCTAGGTTACCAACAAGAGCAAGGGCAGCATATTCCCACTCAGCTTCCGTTGGAAGTCGGTAAGAAGGTAATAAGATACCATCTTCAAATCTAACTGGACGCTCTCCTCCTGTTTGTAAATCTTTCAGGTTCTTTTTGACATCACCTTGATACTTATTGGCTAAGTAAGCCTCTGTATTAAAGTTTTCCTCGTCTCTTTGTTCTGTATTCAGATTTAAGATACCTCGTTCAATCAGAACTGCCTCGTTCACACGATCCGTTCTCCATTGACAGAATTCGTTAGCTTGAATCCAATTTACTCCAACCACTGGATAATCATCATAAGATGGGTGACGGAAGTAAGTCTCTACGAATGGCTCGTTATAAGCCAACTCTTCCCGCCATACCAAAGTATCAGGAAGTGCATTTAGATATACTTCTGGATAAGATTCACCATAGACCCGCTCAATCCAGTAAAGATATTCTTTGTAATCAATGTTGGCAACCTCCGTCTCATCCATATAAAAGGAAGAAACCGTTACTCGTCTTGGAATTGCGTTCCAATCAAAAGTAACATCTTGGTCTGTAACTCCCATGGAGAACGTACCACCTTCAATTAATACTAAATTAGGACCAGTAACCTGACCTTCGTAACTTTTTTTCTCAAATCCACCCCACTTTTGGTCATTATACTTCCAGCCGGTAGTAGCAGATCGCTCACTTTTCTTACAGGAAGGTAAAAAGACAACTAATAGTAGAAGGATTGAACTTAACTTAAGCAGTTTTTTCATTGAATTAATTCTTAAAATTTAAATTACAGAAATGGCATCCACATACTGTTAAATATGAAAATATACAATATTCGTGCTAATCATTAGACTTTATTCTAAAATGTTTTGGGTTTAGAATATCATCTATTATGTATTGATTCTGCAAAAATGCAAAAAAATCACCGAAACAATTGAAAACAATCGTTAAAATCTTGTTTTGGTTCTCTTGGCTTGATTCTTAGAGAGATTTCGTGGCTTCCTCCGCTGTTATTCAATTGGGAGACCGTGAAGTCATAACTATACCCAATTTTAAATATTCCTTGCTCGACTCCTGCTACTGCAATCACTGCATCTGGATTGGTTTTAGTGTGTCGATACCATCCGCCTAGAAAAAATGATCCGTATCTAAAGTTAGCGCCCACATTTGTTTGACTAAAGTCTCCTTGACGCACAAACATGATGTTCGGGGATATAAACGCCGCTGGTTTGCGTTTATTGCCTTCTATTAGCTGAATTTCTGCTCCAGCATGTGCCGAAAACCGATATGGAAGTCCCGTAAATAAGTTTAGATTCGTTAAAATAATAGACTCGTCTGGTCGATTTATGTGTTTTATTGAAAAACCTCCATAGAACATTTTATTATAGACCAACATCCCCGCAGAAACGTCTCCATAAGTATTATCTAGGTTTTCTGGGGTCATTTCATTGGTAGGAAAAGGGGTGCCTCCGGCTGAAACTGGTCCTGTAATCTTATTTAATTGATCACCAAATTCAAATGCATTCCAATTATATCGTCCTTGTACCCAAGCTACCTCTGCACCTAATTTAGCATACCACTGTTTATTGATTTGCAACCGGTATGAATAAAAACCAGCTACTTTAGTGGTTTTTATTAATCCTTCTCCCGCATCATCTGTTTGAACCATAAAGCCAAACCCACTATTTAAATGACCTATATATTGATCATAAGCAGCTGCGTAAGTAACATATGCATTAAGGGTAGGCCATTGATTCCGAAAATTAATTGATACTTGAGGTGCGTAACCTGTACCAGCAAAGGCAGGATTTAATTGTAGTGGTGCCGCATAATACTGGCTAAATACAGGATCTTGTCCATAGACGACATTACCACCGATTAAAAGTACCATTAATATCAGGATTTGTCTGCGCATTTACTTATTTTGAATTATCAGTGAACAGATAAAGGAATTAAGTTTGTTAAAATATGAAATACTGCTCAATATAACGTTATATATGCGCAATAGTAGCAAGGTATTAACGTTTTGATAACAGTTTTTAGTTTAACAACTAAAAACTACTTCTTTTGTTGCTTCAACTGTATCTACAAATGTAATATTACCTCAATTATGAAAATCAGATTTAGCCTATTTATTTTCTTCGCAATCCTATTTTGTCAGTTGTCTGCTCAAAATTCAGTTTTTAAAGTAAAAAAAGAACTGAATTGGTCCGCAACTCCAGAAATTTACAATCCTTTAGGAGTAAGCGAAAAGAAATTTTGGATATTTGAAGGTTCTGCACAACACCCTACCAATCCAACTTTACCTGTCCTCAATTTTCATTTTCCGGTTCCAGGACAAGGAATACTGATTCCAACCATTGGCAGTGCTATTTACGAAACGTTTGATCAGTTGACGGAAGCTGAAGCCAATCAGGTAGTTTCAGAAGATATTGATTTAGTAAGTGCTATCGTTAAAGATCGGAAAGAATATTTTGGTACGGTACAATTGCTGCCCATTCGTAAAACCGAAGATGGCCGTTTTGAACGGTTGACTAGTTTTAATTTAAGTGTTTCTTTCCAAAGTTCAGGTATGTTTCCTCCGCCTCCTCCCAATACTTTAACTTCAGTGCTCAGGGACGGACTGATCTATAAATTTGCCGTAGCAGAAGATGGTATCTACAAATTAGATTATAATTTTTTGAAAGATGATTTAAAAATTGACGTGGATAATATTGACCCTAAGCAAATTCAATTGTTCGGAAATGGTGGTGGATTTCTGCCAGAGGCCGTCATTGCTTTTCGGGAGGATGATTTGGTAGAAAACCATATTAAAGTAATTGATGGTGGAGATAATTCATTTGATGATGGAGATTATATCTTATTCTACGGAGAAGGTCCTAACAAATGGCAGTTTAACGAAACCCTAGAGCGTTATGATCGCCCTCAAAATCCTTACGATAACCGCAATTATTATTTTATAAAAGTAAATAATGGTGACGGACAAAGAATCGCTGAACAAAATTCGATTGAAGCAAATGATTATACCGTAACGACTTTTAATGACTTTGGTCGTTTTGAAGAAGATCAAATAAACCTTTTAGGTAGCTTGGCTCGTGGTGGTCATGGTACTGGAAAAACTTGGTATGGTGATCGATTCAGTTCTTCTGCCCGTGAAAAAAATTATAATTTTAACTTCCCTAACCTTGTATCTGCCGAAGCAGATGTTAGTGTACACATGGCCTTACGATCCGCTAGTTCGTCGTTTTATAATGTAATTGCTGGAGGAGAAACATTCCGAAGTTCCAATGCCGTTGGAGTAAGTTTAGATGAAGCAGAGACACAGTTTGCGCGTAGCAAAAGTATCAATAAAAAATTCCAAGCAACGCAAGACAACCTCGTTATCCAAGTAAATAATCCTCCCGATGCCACTCAAATCAACGAAGCATTTTTAGATTATGTACAAGTCAATGTTACCCGAGACTTAATCATGGTAGGTAATCAGATGGACTTTCGAGATATCAATGTAAGAGATTACACAAACGCAACGTATCAAATACAAGGCATCAACGGCAATCATCAAATTTGGGACATCACAGACCCATTACGTCCTCGCATTCAAAAAGGAAGTTCTTCTGGTAGTACTTTTAGTTTTGGAGTAGATATTATTCCAAGTAATCCAATTAGAACATTTATCGCTTTCGACCAAGAAGAAGGATTTTTATCTGCCGAAGCAGTAGGTCTGGTTTCTAACCAAAACATCCACGCGATACAAAGAGCGGATATGATAATTGTTTACCATCCAGAGTTTGAAGCGGCTACTCAAAGGTTGGCCAACCACCGTCGTCAACACAGTAACTTAGAAGTAGTAACAGTACTTATAGATGAAATATACAATGAATTTTCTTCTGGAAAACAAGACCCTACCGCCCTCAGAGACTTTGTCCGCATGCTCCATGATCGCGACCAAGACTTTAAATATTTATTACTCTTTGGAGATGGTTCTTATGATTATAGAAATATTACCAATACCCCTAACTTAGATAATTTTATTCCTGTTTATCAAACGGACACACACCTTAACCCTATATTTGGATTTCCTGCAGATGATTACTTTGCATTGGTTTCTGAAGACGATGGGGTTGGGCTTGACGGTGCGGTGGATATTGCTGTAGGTAGAATACCCGCACGAGATGCTTTCGGTGCAGATAAAGTTGTTGATAAGATAATTTTTTATGACACCGATCCTAAAAGACTACGAGACTGGCGAAACCAATTACTCTTTGTAGGTGATGATGGAGATACAAATCGACATACCAATCAAGCCAACGAAATAGCCGATACAACTACGCAACGACATGAATATTTTAATGTAAATAAAATTCTTTTTGATGCTTTCCAACGCGTAACTACTTCGGGAGGAATTCGATTTCCTCAAGCCAATCAAGCCTTAAACCGAAATGCTTTTCAAGGATCATTGGTTACCAATTATCTTGGACATGGTGGACCAACAGGATGGGCACAAGAAAGAGTGCTTCAAGTTGAAGATATTGAAAGCTGGAGAAACGCAGAACGTTTACCGTTGATTATCACAGCGACCTGTACTTTTGGTGGATATGATGATCATACAGATTTTCCTGGCGCAGAGGTTGCGTTGATGAAACCAGATGGTGGAGCCATTGCATTATTCACTACCGTGAGAGCTGTTTTTTCTACCAATAATTTTCAGTTAACTAAAAGTGTTTTTGATAAAATATTTGACACCAGTGATGGTGCTGGATTGCCGTTAGGAGAGATTTTACGATTATCCAAAAACACGAATGGCGTTGGATCCACTAATAACCGAAAGTTCACCTTATTAGGAGATCCAGCTCAACGATTGGCGATTCCAGAATTTAATGTAGGAACCACTGCGATCAATGGTCGCAATATCGAGACCTCTACGACTCCAGATACTTTAAGAGCACTTGAAAAGGTAACGATCTCTGGTTATGTATATGATAATAATGGTACTGTAATGACTGATTTTAATGGTCGAGTGTATCCAACTATTTATGATAAAACATCTCAGCTACAGACCTTTGGGCAAGGAGGAAATGAAGTAAAAGATTTTGAACTTCGTAAGAATGTTCTTTTCAAGGGGGTTGCTACGGTCCGAAATGGTCTCTTCTCTTTTGAGTTTATTGTTCCTAAAGATATTGACTATAATTATGGACTTGGAAAAATAAGTTACTATGCTGAAGATGGTGTGCGAGATGCCAATGGTTTTTACAATGGAATTGTGATTGGTGGAACAAGCGCCAATGCTATTGTAGATGATCAAGGTCCGATTGTAGAAGTATTCATGGATTCTGAAGATTTTGTTTCAGGCGGAACCACCAATCCGAATCCTGTTTTGTTAGTAAATCTTTCAGATGATAATGGAATCAACATTGGAGGAATCAGTATTGGCCATGATTTAACTGGTGTCCTGGATGATAATACGCAAGATACTTATGTTTTAAATGATTTCTATACAGCTGAATTAGACGATTACTCGAAAGGTACCGTTCGATTCCCTTTATTCGATATTCCAGAAGGATTACACCGAATAAACGTCAAAGCTTGGGATACTTCTAATAATTCAGGCGAAGGTGGTACCGAGTTTTTGGTATTTAATAGTGAAGAATCAGTACTAAAGCATGTTTTAAACTATCCAAATCCTTTTACCACAAATACCAATTTCCAATTTGAGCATCAGCTAAGTGGCCAAGATTTACAAATTTTGGTGCAAATTTTCTCTGTTTCCGGTAAACTCGTAAAGACCATTGAAAAAGATACTTACGCAGATGGATTCAGAGTAACAGATGTAAATTGGGATGGAAAAGATGACTATGGCGACCGTTTGGCAAGAGGCGTTTACCTTTATAAAATCAAAGTAAAAGGTACCAATGCCAAGGACGAAGATATCCGCACGGAAAGCGATTTTGAAAAATTAGTGATACTTAAGTAGATTTTTCTAAAAAAAACCTACTGCTTTGAAATAAAAGTCTTAAAATTATGTTAATAAATGGTAACAACAAGTTGAAAAGCCTGATGTTCACATTTAATATTTTTTACAAATCTTCAGAACTTACCTTATATTTGCAATTCTTTTTTGAAACCTGAATAAAAATCATGAATAGAATAAAAATACGTTTACTTTTTGCTGTAATAGTCTTTGTAGCAGCTTTCACCAACCTTAATGCACAGTCAGGCTTTGGTTGTGAGCTTAACGCCCAAGGTCAATGGAAAGCACCAGGAGGTGGTCCTTGTGTAAATACACTGATCACAGCCGTTCCATTCTTAAGAATTATTCCAGATGCCCGAGCTGGTGCATTAGGAGATGCAGGTATCGCTACTTCAGCAGATGCCAATTCTATGCATTTTAATGCTTCTAAGCTAGTAAATGCTGAAAAAGATATGGCCGTTTCTGTTACTTACACTCCTTGGTTAAAAGCATTAGGATTACAAGATGTGTATATGGCCTACTTATCTGGCTACAAAAAATTTGGTGATCGACAAGCGCTTGGTGTTTCATTACGTTATTTCTCTCTTGGAGAAATCAACTTTACTGATAATCAGGGACAACCCTTAGGAACTGGTAATCCAAACGAATTTGAAATATCGCTGGCTTATTCCAGGAAGTTATCTGAAAAATTATCCGTAGCGGTGGCGCCTAAGTTTATTTTCTCCAACCTTGCTGCTGGTCAGTTGGTGAATGGTGTAGAGATTAAGCCTGGTATTGCTGGAGGTGCGGACTTTTCATTGACTTACGAAACACCTATTAAATTTACAGCCAAAGAATCTAACCTAAGAATTGGAGCAGCAGTTTCTAACTTAGGAACTAAAATTTCCTACACTAATTCTATCAATAAAGATTTTATTCCTGCTAACCTTGGTATTGGTGCTGCCTGGGAATTCAACTTTGATGAGTTTAACGCACTAACTATTACTACGGATATCAATAAATTATTGGTTCCTACTCCATGTCTTAATGAAAATGAACCTGGTCAGCCAAGTTCTTGTGATGAATCTGGTGAACCAGGAATTCCTGATTACCGTGAGCAATCTATGTTTAGTGGTGTGCTTGGATCTTTTGGAGATGCACCTGGTGGGTTTTCAGAAGAGCTAAGAGAACTTTCTTATTCTATTGGTTTAGAATACTGGTATGACCAACAGTTTGCTGTGCGAGCTGGATATTATACAGAACATGCTACCAAAGGAAATCGAAAATTCTTCACGGTAGGTTTAGGATTGAAATACAATGTTTTTGGTTTGAACTTTTCTTACCTCGTACCAACAACCAATCAGCGTAATCCGCTTGATAATACTTTACGATTCTCTTTATTATTTGACTTCGCCGGTGGTGAATTTGAAGAAGAGTAATCAGAAAATAAAAATGGTTTAGCTATTTTAGAATAGATAAAACACTACCTAAAGAATCCCATCTTGGTTGATACCGAGATGGGATTCTTTATTTGAAGCTGTTTAGAGCTTCTTTGATTAAAGTGAGATTATTATTGTTTTAAAATCACTTTAGAAACTACTCCTTTTTCATTACTAATTTTAGCAAAATAAGATCCTTTAGGAAGATGAGAAGTATTCACTAAAAGTTGATATTCGGAATTATTTAATTGTTTTCTAAAGACATTATTTCCTAATAAATCAAAAATCTCTACGACTCCACTTTCTAAATAGTTTGCCTTCCAAGTCAGTTTAACTTGATCGCTAAATGGCATTGGAAATATATTTAAATCAAGCGCTGTTTCTAATAATATTGGTTCCTCCAAAGAAGTCGTAATATCACCAACCCATTGCTGAGTATTAAAGGCCAATAATCTTGGAGGCAGGAAATTAAAATTTTCTGAAACGACAAAACCTGAGCCATTCTCCCTAAAAATAATACCTTCCGTCTGACTATTTGTTAAACCAGTTCCTAAGTTTATTTTTCGAATATTCCCAGAAAAAAAATGGTTTGGTTGATAGTCATATAACAACCACATAAAATTCACACCACTTGGCGTATAACCTAGTAAAGAGATCGTTCCATTCTGCTCATCAATGGCTGCTCCTGTAATCAAGCCATCTGTATCAAACGTCTCACGCAACTGCGCTACGTGCGTCCCCGGTGTTGCGGGTAAGGTGTAATGACGGGTCTGTTGGTCCACCCAATTTTTGGTAAAAAGATGAAGGGAATCTTGATAGAAAAAGAAAGCTTCACAATCATAATCATTTGCATTTAATAGTTCTGTAAAATCCGTTTGATCACTATAAGAGAAATTAATTATTTGCGCACTAACAATCAGATTGCCTAAATTATTTCTATCAATTTGTCCTATTCTAAGATCCATGCGATTTCCCGTATTATTCCCAAAATCTCCTACAAATAGATGAGCATCATTTTGTGCCATATCTTCCCAATCTTCGTTTTCTAAACCTCCCACTAATACCGTCTGAAGCACTTCGCCAGTCAACGAATCAATCCGGTAAATTTCGTTAGGATTCCCAGCATCATTGTGTGACCAAAGTTGTCCATCTAGGTAAGCTAACCCCGAAGCTTCTACCAATACATCTGGTAAAGTTGCTCGTTGTTCCATCTGATATTGCGTAGCACCGTAAAGGCAAGAGCCATCATTCTCCGTCGCCATTATATCAAAATTAATCGCTTGCGGATCGGTACAACCACTCTGTCCTTCTAAAGAAAAGCTACTTATAAAACAGATTATAAAACATAGAAATAATTGACGGTACATCGTATTTTTTTTAATAAAATTATTCAAATAAAAGAGGGGCGAATATTACAAGAAGCAAAAACTAATTTATAAAAGCAATTCTAAGTAATAGTGCGGTAAGTTTTAGAAAAATAGATCTAGTACTCATTTTTTACTGGTTGGCTGGTTTGCTGGTTAGCTTCCCTCTGTCGTATTTTACGTTAAAGGGAAGCTAACTAGCTAACCAGCAAACAGGCTAACTAGCGATATTTTTAGCTTATCACACAGAAATTAAAGAGTCAGCGAACTATTACTAAATATAAAATCAAAAATTACTACGGGCCGATAAGCCGGATTTTGTCAATTCTGATCGAAACCAAAAAGCTCTGTCATTTATCTGGGGCGTTGCTCACGCAAAGCCTCTAGCTGCCTACCCCTCCCGACTTGCCGAAGCAAACCAAGCGCGTAACTTCGCTGGAACTTTACTCCGAAGAGCAAAGGGTCCAATCGAGATGTATGTGGCATTTCAACCCACAAGGTTTATCCACCGAAACGATTACCCGTTTCGACCGTGCGCTCTTACCGCACATTTTCACCCTTACCAAACCGAAATTTGGCGGTTATTTTCTGCGACACTTGCTGTATATGATGAATCCGAGGATTCACTATATCCCATCCGTTAGATGGTGTGGTACGCTACGTTGTCCGGACTTTCCTCATTTTCGGCCAAAGCCGAAACCGCGACAGAGTGGCCCGTAGTAAATATAAAAGTACGTTATTCTAGTAAAATGAGGAGAAGAAAGACTGATTTTGTTGTTTTCAAACAGAAATACGCTTATATTTATTTTTTTTACCATAAGTAGTTCAAATAACTTTATTATCTAACTACTTCAGCAATCATTTGGATTAAATTTTGTGGGATAAACGATAGAATTCCTACTAAATTAACTACGATAATGACCAGAAGTCAACTTACATCACTTTCCCTGGCTTTTTTATTTTTCTTTCTTGCTGCAGGCTACGATTTCTATACAGATCGTCAGACCAGCTTGTCTCGTTATAAAACCGCGATTGAGTCTTATCTACACCAACAAGAAGACCGTGTAGAAGCCATCATGGAAGATCGAGACTTTATCTACCGAATTACTGGAGCGGATAGTGAAAGCCTGTCCAAAAGGTCGCAAGATCTTAATCGACTGCAAGAATTAGCCGTAGAAGATTTTACCATTTACATTACGAAGAATGATTCCATTGTCTTTTGGAATAATAATCTTTCTACTTTACCTGAACAAGCCTATGGTTATGATAATGGAGAACGAACCAGTAAGTTTGTTGCTCACTCCAACGGTTACTACCAACTAACTAGTCAAACAAGTATTGATGAAAAATTAGGACAGTATAATATTCACGCGATGATTCCTATTCGCTATAATTATCAACTGGTCAGTAATTATATCAAAGACCAGTTTGTAGCGGATGATCAGATTCCCAAAATGGTGGAATTGTCTGATGACTTTACAGAGTATGCCATCAATAATAAAAAAGGAGAACGGCTTCGCTATCTGGATGCACCAGGTCATCTAGTAGATGTACGTAATCAGCGATTACTTTGTCTACTGATATTTTTAGGTCTTTTCATGCTCGGTATATTCATCCATCTTACGACCTTAAAAATTATCAGAAAGCATAAGCCTTGGATGGGAGCAGCGTTTATGGTTGGATCTGTTCTATCCTTACGATTGATCAGTGTTGTCGGTGGATTTACCGAACGATTCAATGCGCTTTCATTTTTCCAAAAAATATTTGATTCAATTTGGACTAACTCTCTAGGAGATATGTTCATTGACGTGAGTCTCTTACTTTGGCTGATGGTGTTCTTTCACCAAGCCTATCCTATGCAACGCAATAAAGTGATGAGTGAAAATAAGCAGTTCGGTTTGACCGTAATGAGTTATTTTTCTATTGTGTTAAGTTTCTTATCCTTGACAGCTGTTTTTAAAATGATCGTGTTTAACTCTAGTTTGAATTATGATTTTAATAATGTTTTTAATTTAGATTCAAAGAGTATTACAGCCATCGTTGCAGTGGTAATCCTGCTTACTGCACTTTTTGTTTTTTCACATCGGATGATTTTAATCGTCAAGAAAATGGAGATTCCACTTAAGCGCAGATTAGTAGCGCTAGGGTTGGCGAATCTTTTAGCCTTTCCAATTTTTTATGCATCTGACTTTTTAATTCATTGGGGAATTCTTTTTGCGATCTCTTTTACATTGATCATATTTTTTGATCTTTTTGTCGAGCGTCAAAATGTCGATTTTCTTTACTTTATTTTTCTTTTGGGAATTCTAGCATTTTTCCCTTCGGTTCTTTTGTTCATGTACAATTCTTACCTGGATAATACCATCCGATCTGACTATGCTCGTGAACTATCAGAGCTTCGAGATCCCTATGCTGAACGTTCATTTAAAAAATTAATAAAGTTTGTAAAGTCCGATCCGGTGATCGGAAAGGAGGTAGAAGTTCCTATTCTTTTTAAAGATAATGCTAGACCGATTGAGAATCAAATTGATTTATTTCTAACTTCTGATAATTATCTTTTCTATAATTATAAATATAAAGTAAGTCTTTTTAGTCGATACAATTCTCCAAAGTTAGAAGAACAAACTCAGCACAGTTATGATGCTTTTCAAAAGAAATTAAACAAGGCTACTCTTTTAAAAGGATCGAATAAGGATTTGTATTTCTACGAAAATGCCGATGAGCAAGAATGGTCTTATCTACTTGAAATACCAATTTTGGGTGATGATGCTAACGCTCAGGAAAAAACGATGGTGCTCGAATTTATCCGTTCTAGACGAGAACAATCTAAGGTGTACACAGAACTCTTAGTCGATCAACCTTATAAAAGATTACAGCGATTAAGTAAATATGATTTTGCGGTTTACCACAATAAAAAACAACTAGACTCTAAAGGTAACATCTATGGTTCTGTTCTCACCCTCGACAATCTTCCTGGTCCAGATGAATATTTAGAACAAAACATAGGCAATCGAACAGAGATTATTTATCAATCTGCTGATGAAAAAACAGTTGTCATCATTGGTCGTGACCGTGAAACGATCATTAAGATGATCTCCTTGTTTTCGTATATGCTAACACTAATGATCGGGATTGTTTTTATTGCAATGGGATTAAACACCATTTTTAAATTCATCCCAAACACCTTCAATTTCTATCTACTTCGTAGTCCTTCTCTTAAAAATAAAATTCAGCTGGCCGTAGTTGTCCTTACTGTTTTCTCATTCTTATTTATTGGTTTTACAACAACTTGGTTCTTTAAAAATTCTTCTGAAGAATACCACGAAAAAAGACTTGAAAGAAAAGCTAGTTCTGTACTCACCGATGCACAACGTGAAATAGAACGAATGAGTGCAAGTTTGGAGCCTGGCAAGATACTCCAAGGAAAGGATATAAAATCTATTCTAAAACCTGTTTCTGAAACACACCGAATTGATATCAACTTATACGATTTGGATGGTAACTTAATCGGTTCTTCTGAAGAAGATTTATATCGAAAAGAAGTCATTTCTCGACAGATGGGTTCTGTAGCATTTCAGGCACTCTCCCGTCATGGACGTTCTCATTATACGCAAGATGGTGAGCATATTGGTAGCTTAAATTATAAAGCAGCTTATGTTTCTTTACTCGGCTCTAATGAACAACCTGTAGCTTACATGGGACTACCCTATTACTCTAAGCAAAGTAAGATGAGTAATGATGTAACCTTGTTCTTAAGTACACTGATCAATGTTTATGTATTCTTATTGTTTATTGCCGGCGGTATTGCGATGTGGACCGCACGTTCTATTACCAAACATATTACCAAGATTGGAGAAAAACTAAAAGAAACGGAACTCGGAAAAAATAACGCTCCACTCGAATGGGAAAGTGATGACGAAATTGGTGCTTTGATCAAAGAATATAATAAGATGATTAGGCAACTCGATTCCTCCGTTAAAAAATTAGCACAGTCCGAACGAGAAGGTGCTTGGCGAGAGATGGCCAAGCAAGTAGCGCATGAGATAAAGAATCCACTGACGCCCATGAAGCTCAGTATTCAATATCTACAACATGCTTTCCAATCTCGTCCTGACAATATAGAACCGCTACTAAAACGAGTATCTGCCACCTTGATCGAGCAAATTGATAATCTATCGCATATTGCAACGGAGTTTTCAAACTTCGCAAAAATGCCTCAAGCTGAAAATCAGCAGATCGTTCTGAATAATCATGTAACGAGTGTCTACAATCTTTTCCGTAGTGAGAATGTAGATATGAGACTGAGCGTACCTAAAGAATCCTTTGTGGTTTTTGCTGATAAAAATCACTTGGTACGGGTATTTAATAATCTAATTAAAAATGCCATCCAGGCCATACCTGAAGATCGCAATGGCGTCATTACCGTTTCGCTTTATAAGCAAGACGATGAAGTTGCAATTGTCTGTGTTCACGATAATGGATCAGGTATTTCTGATGATAAAAAGAATAAAGTATTTGTTCCTAACTTCACTACCAAGAATTCTGGAACAGGTCTAGGTCTCGCTATTTCTAAAAATATCATTGAATCCGTTAACGGCAGAATATGGTTTGAAACAGAAGTAAATGTTGGTACTAAATTCTTCGTTGAGCTTCCGATCGTTGAAATAAAAGAACCAGAATACGTACCTGAGTATTAAACAAGTTTCTATCTTCGTGGTTAGTAATAACTACAATGGAAAACTCAAAAATTTGTATCATCGGAGCCGGAATTGGCGGATTGTCAACAGCTATTCGTCTCGCGGCCACGGGTCATCAAGTAACTGTTTACGAAGCCAATAGCTATCCGGGTGGAAAACTCACCGAACTCCAATTAGGTGATTTTCGATTTGATGCCGGTCCTTCTTTATTTACCATGCCTTCTTATATCGAAGACTTATTTTCTATTGCCGAAAAAGATATTAAAGATTATTTCCAATACGATCAACTTGATATTATCTGCCATTATTTCTGGGAAGATGATACTCGGCTAAAAGCTTATGCAAATGCGGAAGATTTTGCTGAAGAAGTAGAAAAGCAATTGGGCGTTCCAGCTAAAGAAATTACTGATACGCTGGCAGCTAGCGCAAAAAAATATCACCTCACCGGCACGACCTTTTTAGAAAAATCTTTACACAAATCGAGCACTTGGTTGAGTTCAGAAGTAGCTCGCTCGATTACGCAAATACCGATGTTAACAGGTGCCGTTTTTCAGTCTATGCACAAAGACAATCAGCGAAGACTAAGCCATCCAAAACTCGTTCAGCTCTTTGATCGCTTTGCTACCTACAACGGTTCCAATCCATACAAGGCCCCGGGAATGCTAAATATCATTCCGCATTTTGAACATAATATTGGAGCGTTTTTTCCGAAAGGAGGAATGCATCAGATTACCTTGGCACTCTATCAGTTAGCTGTTGACTTGGGCGTAAAATTTCATTTTAATCAAACAATAGACAAGATTCAAATCAAAGATAAAACAGCGGTCGGGATTCAAATCAACAACGAATATAGAGCTTACGATAAGGTTGTCAGCAATATGGATGTTTTTCCAACTTATAAAAAATTATTAGCTGATCAATCTCAGCCACATAAAACACTTGCTCAACCTCGTTCTACTTCTGCCTTGATTTTTTATTGGGGTATTAAAAAAGAATTTAAGGAATTGGGATTACATAATATTTTATTTAGTAAAAATTATCAACGAGAATTCACTGCGCTCGACGCCGGAACGATTGATGAAGACCCAACTATTTATATTAATATTTCAAAAAAATACGTACCAGCAGATGCACCAGAAGGATGTGAAAATTGGTTTACGATGATAAATGTTCCCGCTAATAATGGACAAGATTGGGAAACGATGATAGCAAAGGCACGAACGGATATGATCGAAAAAATAGATCGAACACTCGATATAAATCTTAAGGAATTAATCGTTTGTGAATCCATTCTAGATCCTCGTAGTATAGAAAGTAAAACAGCTTCTTATCAAGGTGCCTTATACGGAACCAATTCAAATAATATTTTCGCGGCATTTTTGCGGCATCCTAATTTCACCAAAAAAATAAAAGACCTATATTTCTGTGGCGGTAGTGTTCATCCTGGAGGCGGCATTCCGCTATGCTTATTATCTGGAAAAATAGTTAGTGAATTAATTCAAGCATCTTGAAATCAAAAAACACCTTGGCCAGTTTTATTTTGGTCGTCGTTTATCTCGTCGGAGTAGTTGGAATCGCCTATAATATTGACGAGCGGTTTGTACTATTGACACCCATCAATCTACTATTATCATTGGGGTTAGCTTTCTGGACACACCCGGACAAATATTCTCCACTTTGGAAACTAGCAGCAATATGCTTTTTTACAGGAATTTTAGTTGAAATAGCAGGCGTACAAACAGGGTTGATCTTTGGCGATTACCAGTACGGTCACGTCTTGGGACCTAAAATTTGGGGAACGCCACTGATGATTGGCGTTAATTGGACTATACTGGTATACGGTGCAGGATCTGTGGTTAATCGTCTCATTCCGGACCTAAATATCTGGATAAAAGCAGCTTTGGGGGCAATGTTAATGACCCTTTTAGACGTTTTAATAGAACCAGTAGCTATGGAGCTTGACTTCTGGAATTGGGAAGATAATATCATTCCTTTACAGAATTATATTGCTTGGTTTTTTGTAGCTTTACCCTTGTTGGTAGCTTATTTTAAATTGCTAGGAAAAACTTCCAACAAAGTAGCTATCCTACTGTTTATATTACAGTTTTTGTTTTTTGGAATTTTACAACTATGACAGCTTTACTTTATACTTTTATCGTTCTAGCGACTGTAGCAACTATGGAATTTGTAGCATGGTTTGCACACAAATATGTCATGCATGGAGTTCTATGGAGCTGGCATGAAGACCACCATAATCCACACGATAACGAAGGTTTTTTTGAAAAAAATGACCTTTTCTTTATGGTTTTTGCCATTCCCAGCGCACTTTCTTATATCATCGGTTCGCTCCCTGAATATCGTTGGTTATTTTTTGTAGGAGTTGGAATTTCCATCTATGGTTTAATCTACTTTTTAATTCATGATGTTTATATCCATCAACGTTTTAAATGGTTTTGTCAATTAGATAATAAATACTCTCGCGCAATCTTGCGAGCACATGGCGCTCATCACGCTGTGCAAACAAAAGAGGATTGTGAATCGTTTGGTCTTTTAGTGGTCAATAAAAAATATTTCGGTAAACGTGTCAATAGAAAACAATCTACTTAGACGATTTCCAGCCACTCCCCAACATTTAAACATACTTACTAACATTCTATCTTTATAATTCTGCAATGGACTCAGAAGAATTAACACAATTAAGAGCAGCCATTGCTGGCTCTCCTGACAATATTCCTTTACAAAAATTATTTGCGCAGGCCCTCCTTCGTCATCAAAAATATGAGGAAGCAGAAGCGACTTATAAAAATATTCTACGTACTAGCCCGGACGACCTTTCTGTAAAACTCGGTCTTGCTACCGCTTTTTGTGGACTCTCAAAAACTTCTACTGGACTCGTGATCATCGAAGAAATGATGAGTAATCCAAAACCACCTGTTCGTACTTGGCTCGTTTATGCAAAACTATTATTGCAAGCTGGCAATGGATCAGAAGCTAGAGATGCTTATGAAAAAGCAGTGATGTTAGATCCAAATCTAAAAGACGCATTTCTAGAATCAGAAATAAATCTACTTGAACAAAAAGGACAAGAATCTCAAAAAATAAAATTGGGTGGAGGAGATTCATCAGAAGCTGAAGAGGAGACGACGATTGATATTGAAAGACCATTAACCAATTTTTCGCAAGTTGGTGGAATGGAGAAAGTGAAGGAAGAAATAAGCATGAAAATCATTCACCCACTCGCCCACCCTGATATATATAAAGCCTACGGAAAAAAGATAGGTGGAGGTATTCTTTTATACGGACCTCCAGGATGTGGAAAGACACACCTTGCACGAGCAACTGCCGGAGAAGTACAGTCGAATTTTATTCCTGTTGGAATCAGCGATATTCTAGATTTATATTTAGGACAAAGCGAACGTAATCTTCATGCAATCTTTGAAAAGGCACGACGTTTAAAACCTGCTGTTTTATTTTTTGATGAAGCAGATGCACTTGGTGCAAATCGTACCGATATGCGTCAAAGTGCAGGTAGACATTTGATCAATCAATTTTTATCTGAACTAGATGGAATTGAATATGATAATGAAGGTGTTTTAATTCTCGCTGCTACGAATACCCCTTGGCATCTTGACCCTGCGTTTCGTCGACCGGGAAGATTTGACCGAATCATTTTTGTTCCACCACCGGACGAAGGAGCACGAGCCGCTATTTTAAAAATACATTTAGCCAATAAGCCAATTCAAAATATTGACTACGATCAGATTGCTCGTCAAACCAAAGACTTCTCAGGAGCAGACTTACAGGCGGTCATTGATCGAGCCATTGAACAAAAATTGACGGCAGCCATGCAAGCTGGTGTTCCACAACCGTTGACAACAGCCGATCTTTTACAAGCAGCTAAACTACAAAAGCCAACAACAAAAGAATGGTTTAATACGGCTAAGAACTATGCGCTGTTTTCTAACGAAAGTGGTTTATACGATGATATTCTAACCTACTTAAATCTAAAAAAATGATTGGCTCTCCACATATTCGACGGGCTCAATTATTGATTGGGCAAGACCGCTACGGGGAAGCAGAAAAAGAAATAGGGTTGGCCTTACAGCAGAATCCTGAGAATCCGTTTGCGCTCGCCATGTTGTCAGAATGTTATTTAGAAAACGATAAACGACCAGAAGCACTTGACTTGGCAAAACAAGCCGTTGCCAGTGCACCACATGTCGGTTATTTTTATCATCATCTAGCACGTGCTCAATTTTTTAATAAACAAGTCGATGCTTGTAAAGCGACGATTCTTGAAGGTTTACGAATCAATCCAAATGATGCGGATTTCTTTCTACTCTCTTCTCAAATAGAATTTTATTTAGAAAACTGGACAGACAGTTTAGAGTCTGCCGATCAAGGTCTGACGATTGATCCAGAAAATATTAATCTAATTAATCAACGAACACAAGCGTTGGTAAAACTAAACCGAAAATCTGAAGCGGCCAATTCCATTGATTTTGCCTTGAGTCGTTCACCAGAAAATGCCTTGTCTCATTCCAACCGTGGATGGGTCGCGATTGAGCAGGACGATTATGAAAAAGCAGTCACTCATTTTAAGGAATCACTTCGATTAGATCCGACCAATGAGTATACCCGATCTGGATTAAAAGAAGCCCTCAAAGCCAAAAATATTTTATATCGCTATGTGCTAAAATATTTTTTGTGGATGAACAAACTTCAATCAAAAGCTAGATGGTATTTTCTAATTGGTATTTATGCGTTTTATCATTTTGTGCTTTTTATTTCTGATACTTTTCCAGTATTAGCGACGATTCTGACACCCGTGATTGTCTTGTATGTCTTGATGGCTTTTTCTTCTTGGATTGCCATGCCGATCTCTAATGCCTTTTTACGTTTTCATCCTTTGGGAAAACACGCCATGACAGAAGATGAACTGAAAGCTTCTTCTCTCGTCAGCTTCTTACTGATTGGAGGAATCATTTCGGTGATAAGTTTTTATTTATTGGGAAATAGTTTTGAGCTTACGGACGAAGGACTTTTCGTGACAGAAGGCGGTGAAACACTCTTCTTTCTAAGTATGACTTTGATCTTTCTAATGATCCCTGTTGGAGGCTTTTTTAAGACACTACCGGGCAGTAAATCCCGTAAACAACTCGGTTGGGGCTTGGGACTCTTGTGCTTTTTCGGAATTGCTGGTATCTTTACACAAGCAGAACTCTTTGTTAATGCTTTCTTTATCGGCATTCTGCTCTTTAGTTTAGGGGCTAATTATGTGCTGAGTAAGGATGCTAAGGAGATATAAAAAGGATACTTACATGATAATCTTTGCTAGTTAGATCGTATCGACTGATTTAGAGTATTAAACAAAGTACTACCATAAAGTTGGTAACATTTTTCACTCTATTCATAATATTTTAATGTAGCTCGTTCCTAGATTTAGACAAATTGCATATACTTTTTTTGTTTTTACTGTTCATTTTTTGGCAGAAAAAAAACGAAACAAAAAATCTGCCGCCTGTCGCATTTTTCGAACTCAGCACTTCTAAGAAAAAATCAAATCGAATAAACTCGCATTGAAAATTGTAGAATTAATATAAACCACTTTTAGGTTATTTTTTTTGATTCTTTCAGCATTTTATTAGCTCATACAGTATTCGATTTAAGATTTTTTCTTAATGCACTGAGTGGAAAAAAGCTCAAGGTCGGAGTTAAAACTTCATCTACAACTAGAACATTTATACTAAAGTTAAATTAGCTTCTATTTTACGAATGAGGAAAGCCAACTAGCTAATAGCCAACAGGCTAACCAGCAAAATCTATTTCCCTTAACTATTATCATGTACTCATTTAAAATGAAATACTATGGCAATCGACAATCCATTACTAGACAAAGTCAATCGAACGTTAAGTCTCGAACTTCCCGAGGCCCACTCTATCGATGAATATCTGGATATGATCCTTCCGGAAATAAAAATGCATAGCGAAGATTTACGGGA
>CALGJS010000224.1 GCA_937927835.1 uncultured Saprospiraceae bacterium
GCCTTTTTTGCCATCAGTTTATTACTTACCACGATTTTTGGCGCCTATCTTTTGTATACGACGGGTCGGTATTTACAGTTGGTATATCTGCTGATTGGAATTGTGATTCCGATAAAGGTCTCTTTGCTATATTTAGGAAAAGCGAAATCGGTTCAGGAATTTCACCAGTTAAGCACGATGACTAAATTGATTATGTTGGGTGGGATTTTGTATTTGGTGTTAGAGTTGCTTTAGGTGACTACTTGGTGGATACACTATTCTCAAAAAAAATTCAAACTCGGCTAATGAATGGGAATGGGAATGGGAATTAGAATTAGAATTAGAATTAGAATGGGAATGAGAATGAGAATGGGAATGGGAATGGGAATGGGAATGGGAATTAGAATGGGAATGGGAATGGGAATGGGAATGGGAATGGGAATGGGAATGGGAATGGGAATGGGAATGGGAATTAGAATGGGAATGGGAATGGGAATTAGAATGGGAATTAGAATGGGAATTAGAATGGGAATTAGAATGGGAATTAGAATGGGAATTAGAATTAGAATGGGAATTACTGGGCTAGAATCCAGGCGCGGTCTTCGATATTTTCTTTGATAATTTTGAGTTTGCGTTTTAGGTCGGCGTGGTCTTCGTAAGCGAACTGAGCACCTACGCGAATGATTCCGTCGTTGCCGATGCGTTGCTGGTAAACATCGAATCCTTGGGCGACTACTTTGTCTGCCATTTTCTGGATACTGCGTTGAAATTTATAGGAACCGATGATGATGATTCCTTTTTTTCGGGAAGGTCCTAATTCCATTATTTCAGGGTCGATAACAGGTGTTTCTTCTAGTTCTGTTTCGTCTACTTCATCGGGTGTAAACGAGCTGGTGGTTTGTCCTGATTTACGACTATCGATTAGACTCATCGTCGTCACTTCTTCGTAGGTAGGTTTTTTGTTGACTCTTTTTTCGGATACGGGCATAATCATCGAACGATTAAGCGATACGGGGGCATCTGATCGTAAAAAGAGAAAAGAAACTGCGAAGGCGATTAATGCAAATCCAGCTACTAATGGTACTAAAGATTGTGCGGAACGAATTGAAAGCAAAGATTTTCTTTTTCTTTTGGTGACGGGTCCTGGCTGTAAGGAATCTGGTAATGGAGCTTCGCGGGCTGCAGTGTCTTTGCTACGTAAAATTGGATAGAATTGAACGCTAGAGAGACCGTAAGCATCTTGATTAAAGTTGGTAGAAGCTTGGAGGAATTGGAGTCGTCCTTCGTAATCTTTGTATAAACGACCAACACCAGGTAGCACTAGAATTTCTCGTTTTTCTAAGCGTTCGTTGGCAAAATCGACAAACTTCGCAATGGATTCTTCTGCTTGTTTTTTGGTGATTCCGGCTGCCTCTCTGAGGTAATTGACAAGGATTCCGTCATTGACATGGAGATTTTTATCAAAACGGACGGTACGAGAAGGTGGGTATAATAACCCTTGAACATGATCAATCGTAGCTGCACGGTAACTAGTGAGCAGTCCTCCGAATCCTGGAATTATCAGGGATTCGTGGTCATATATTAATCGCTCAAAATGTTGTGCAATATCAGTGGTCATACGGTCCTTTTAGCTAAAAGCTTTTTCTTTAACAGAAATCTCTACTCAAATATACGATTTTTTTTAAAACTGTTAAATTTTTATGCAGCATAAAAATATAGATTGTCAGAAAGAAACGAAGTCACAAAGGGGTTTTCCTTTGGAAAATCCTCTATTTCTTTGTGTTTTAGGAAATAACATAATCGCTTTAAGAACTATTGCTTGCGGGCTTGACATCTCGCGGAGTTCGTAAAGCTAGAAGTAAGCGTTCTGGATCCAAATGACAGCTTGGAGGGTAATCCAGGCATAAACTCCTGCTAAGGCATCGTCCAACATTACGGAAGCGGGAGAGTGCATTCCTTCATCGATTCGTTTAATCCCTAAGGGTTTTAGGATATCGAAAAAACGAAATAGGACGAAAGCGGCGATGACAATCCACCATTGAAAAGGAACAAACAAAAGGGTGATCCAAACGCCAAGGCTTTCATCTAGGACAATTTTGCCAGAATCATGTCCCCACTCGGGTTCGGTCATTTTGCAACACCAAGTTCCTACAAAGGTACTGATCAGAATTAACGCTATCAAAATGGGATTTATTTGTTCTGGAATCGTAAATTGGATGGCTAGGTAGATGAGGACTCCGAAGAGGGTTCCGAAGGTTCCGGGTGCGACGGGGGCATAGCCGAAGCCGAAGGAGGTACCGATAATTTTTGCGAGTTTTAATTTTAACATCGAGTAAAGATAATGTTTTTTCGTAGAGAGGTAGAGAGGCTTTTGATTGGGTAATGTCTTTTCTTTTGAGGTATTTTTTCGCGCAGAGACGCAGAGACACTCGACCGTGTAAGCTTTCTTTCTTGTGTATCTTTTATATTGTTTTTCGCGCAGAATCTGGTTTTCTAGGTTTACTAAACCTAGTTCAATTGGTGCGGAGGTTCGTAAACATGAGCAGGTATCTGATGGGTGCGAATGTAATGAAACTCTAATCATATTCATTACCTTTACGGGTAGATAAGTATAGAATTTAAATTGTGATTATAAGATGCTGAGTTTATATGGTAGAAATAAGGAGGTAAGGGACTGGTCCATAACTGGGTCTGGTTTTTCGTTTGAATTGGCATCGAATAATAAGTTCCCGGAGGATAAATTGTTGTTTGAGAATGCCTCGGTGGTGGTGGGATTTGATGGGGTGGTTTTGAATAAAAAAAAGTTGATTGGGAATGGTAGTTGGGAAAATTACTTTTTAGATGATCTAGAAAATTTAGCGAGTAAACTAAATAATTTACGAGGTAGTTTTAATGGATTTATTTATGAAAAAAAGGAGGATCGGCTTCGGCTTTTCAATGATCCTTGTGGTGCTAAAAATTTCACTTATGAATTTGATGGGGGCGAATTTATTTTTGCTTCGTCTCCTTGGGATTTAGACCGTTTATCTGATCTTTCTCGTAGTTTAGATCCTGATGCGATTTATTGTTTTTTGGCTTATGGCTATTTGTTTTCTGAGATGAGTTGGACGAAAAATGCGCAGCGATTACCAGCTGGAAGCATTCTAAGTTTTCAAAAAAATCAAATATCTTGTAGTAAATACAAGGAATTTGTTTATCAACAAAACCATCAACGTTCTAAAGCTAAAACTTTATCTACTTTGGAAGGATTGTTTGAGGCGACTATCCGAGAACAATTTCAAAAAGACGAAGAAGAAAATTACCAATCTTTTACGACTTTGAGTGGAGGTTTAGATTCTCGTGTTACGGCGCTTTATGGTTATGAGCTTGGGTATAAAAACCAAGTTGCGTTTACTTGTAGTCAGAAGGGGTACGACGATGAAGTCATTGCGAGAGAGATTGTAAAGGACTATGGATTTAAACATCATTTTTATGCAATGGATGGGCTAGAATATTTGTATCATCCAAAAGAAACGATGCATAAATCGGGTGGAACAAATGACTATAATGCTCCGGCTCATATTCTATATGGTATTGAACAAATTTGGCAAAAGGACTTTGGAATAATTCATACGGGACACCTTGGAGATATGATTTTAGCCAACTATTCTTCTGGTAAAAAAGAACTGCCTCCTGCCCTATCCATGAATCGAGTTAGTCCTGAATTATTGCCAATTAATCATGGCTGGGAAGCGGCGAGAAAGACGGCTTATCAACATCAAGGTCATTATAAAATTTCCGAAAGAGGTTTTAATCGAATTGCGTCTGGTGTGTGGGGACTGGAACATTTGTCTTATAATATTGCTCCATTTACGCATACTGACTTTATTGATTTTGCATTGACGATTCCTTATGATCAGATTCATAAAAGTCAACTTTATTTAGAATGGTTGAATAAGTATCATGCTAACTGGACAAAGTATCGGTGGGAACATTTGCATGCACGCCCTACTCGACTATGGATGGCAAAACATGATCTTTTGTATCTTCGTTTGCGGTTTGGTTGGCGGAAGTTATTGTCTAAAAAATTTCGAGAGACTTTTGATATGGCACCGGAACAATATTGGTTTGAGCAACGACCTGATTTGAAAAGTTTTTTGGAGGCGCAAACTTTGCCTTTATTGGAAGCGATGCGACCACTCGACATTCCATATTTTGAGGTGGTGGAGAAGATGGCGAACTCGAGTGATTTTCAATTGCGGGCGCGGGCGTTGAGCTTGTTGTTGGTGATTGGGGAGGAGATGGGGTTTGGGTTTTGAGTATTGGGTTTTGGGTTTTGGGTTTTGGGTTATTTCAATAGCAAGGGCAAATTCAAAAGCAAATTCAATTTTCTCTTTAACGTGAATGAAGCTGGGAATGGTCTGGAGGTTTATTGTTTAAGTGTTTTTTTTTCGCGAAGGACGCAGAGCACTCGACCGTGTAACGTGTATATCTTTTATCGTATTTTTTCGCGTAGAGACGCAGAGAACTTCTAGCGTGTAGATCTTGTTTCGTGTTTTACGTAAATACTTTAAGCAAAAACTTTATTGTATTGATTAAGCTAAAACTCATTATTTATTAAAATTAAAAAAACAATTAACTATGGCTTATGATCTTCATCTTGCAGAACGGGTTTCAAATCTTTTGGAACGGAAGGGGGTTATTTTTGAAGTAAAGAAAATGATGGGCGGTTGGTGTGCCATGGTTGATCAGAAGATGTGTGTTGGGATTGTCAAAGATCAATTGATGGCTCGGATTGGTCCGGATGCTTATGAAGAAGCTTTGGCTCGTCCTTTTTGTGGGGAGATGAATTTTACGGGTCGAAGTATGAAGGGGTATGTTTTTGTAGATCCTGATGGGATTGATGCAGCGGATGATTTGGAATATTATGTGGACTTGTGTTTGGCTTTTAATCCATTGGCAAAGGTTTCGAGGAAGAAGAAGAAAAGTGATTCAAGCTCAAGAGCAAATTAAAATTACTCTTGAGCTTGAATGAAGAATAAGTGGAAGATCCAGTAAAAAATTATGATAAACTTTACTACTGGACATTATTTAATTTTCATCAATCACTACTATTTTTTCAGAGAGATTATTTCTACCGATTTGGGCGGAGAGAAAATAGATGGATTGTTTTTTCAAATCAAAATTTCTTCGCCAAATATCAAGGTCTTTGATAAGTCCTGAGTTCCAAATTACCTGGCCCGTGTTGTCATACAAAGTAATTTTCATCTTCTCTTTTTCTGGATTTAAAATGACCACTTCAAATTGTCCATCAGAAGGATTTGGTGTCACTTTGATGTCTGTGTTGTTTTCGTTACTTCGAATTAAAACGATATTAGAAAAGGTATATCTTCCGTCTAAGTCCAGTTGTTTGAGGCGATAATAATTATTCCCCAGATATGGAAATTTATCCAGATAGCTATATTGATGGAGTTGATTAGAAGTTCCTTGTCCATCTACCCAATCGAGGATGGTCCAATCGGTTCCGTTGTCTGATTTTTGAATTTCAAAACCGAGGTTATTTTCTTCGTTGGCGGTTTCCCAATTGAGTCGAATAACATTTTCTTCTTTTTTTCCATGAAAGGAAAGTAGTTCAACGGGGAGGACGGTGAGGCAGGTTGCTTGTATTTGTGAAGCACTGTAGCAATTTGTTGAGTTACCAGTTATAAAATATGGGCCATCACCTTGCAGGTAGTTACAAATACTTTCCACAGAACAAAGAGACAAATTATTATTATCCCTAATCTTCAAATTAGTGATTCCATTGAAATCGATATTTCGTAAACCTTCAAGCGTAGTTAAATCGTCATTAAAAACAATACTTAGTATGCCATTCATACTAGTTAAGTTTTCTAAGGCATTTAAATTTTCAAGACGCTCATTATCATATATATACAACTGGCCTCCGATACTGCTTAAAGTTTGCAATCCTTCTAGATCCGTTAAGTCATCGTTGGATGTTATCCGTAGATCACCAGACACATTGTTTAGATTCTCCAAACCAGTAAAGCTTACCAAATCATCATTTCCATAAAAATTTAAATTCCCTTCTATCGAAGTAATACTCTCGAGTCCCGACAAATCATTAAATCCAGAACAATAAATCATCTCTAAATCTCCTCCAATCGTTCCCAGGTTAGACAAAGGGCTTAAAGAAGTCGGTTCTATGGCTCTAAAGTACACGTCATTTCCAACATAGTTTAGATGTTCTAACCCTGAAATATCCGTCAATAAATCAGCATTGTTTAATTCTAAATCAACACCAATAGAATCAAGATTATTGATGCCATTTAAAGTGCTTAGACTTGGACTGACCTTGATGATAAACGAGCCACCAATGGTGGAGACATTTTCAAATCCTTCAAGATCTGTTAGCATTGCATTTTGTTGAAGATTAAGATCACCACCTATTCTTGTTAGGTTTCCAACGCTCGCATTTTCTAATAGAATATTGTTTTCGATCAATAAGTTTCCACCTAAAACTTCTAGATTTGTAAAATCAAAATCAGTGAGAGCATCATTATAATCGATCGTTACATCTCTACCAATACTAGTAATACTTTGAATAAAATTTAGTTCGCTAAGCAAGGGATGATTACCAATCTTCAGATCCGAACCTACCGAAGCTAGATTTTCAAAACCTCCAATTGTTGTCAATACTTCATTGTCACCTAGATATAACTGACCACCAATAGCGGTTAATTGCTGGAATCCAGCAACCTCTACTAATTGATTATTGTTACTAAGGTTTAAACCACTGGCGATAGCCTGTAGATTATCCATTCCACCAACAAGGTTCAAAGAATCATTATTGGTTATACTGATACCTCCATTAACCCTTTCTAAATTATTAAAGCGAACAAGCTCTTTAAGTCCATGATTATTACGGATGGTTAATTTGCCTATCTCCTCCATGTTTTCCACTCCTTCTAAATTTAATAATTTTTGATTCTCTCTAATATGCAGTTCATGTCTAACATAGTTTAGATGTTCTAAAGGAGCCAAGGTTGTCAAGTTATTATTACCAATAATCGTCAGGTCACCATAAATTTTGGTCAATGGATTAAGGCCATCAAGGTTTGTAATATCTCCACCTCCAGTATCTGAAATGCTAACATCACCTGCGATCCTAGTACATCCAGGATAATTGACAACAAAATTATCAATATCACTTTGGGTATTAAATTCAATTCCATCCAGCAAACATTGATCATTACAAGCGGAGCTTAACTCAGCAATATCCATACAACCTATCGCATTGCCTGAAATAGTGGCTACCCCTCCTGTTTGAATATAATTACACATCGGAAAAACATCACAAATCGAGAGGTTTTCTGAACCGACTAAAACCAATGAATCAATAATCTGGTATTCAATAAAATCCAACCCTGTAAGAGAAGGGAGGGCATCATTATTTAAAATTTGCAGCGTCCCATCAATGGTTTTTAATTTAGTAAGCGCCGTCATATCATTTAGGGCTGGATTATTAGAAATTATCAATTCATTCTCAATCTCTACTAATTGATTGAGTCCTTGTAAGGTGGTTAATGAAGTATTATTGTCAATCAATATCCCAGCTGAAACGGAGGTAAGTTGATTAAGTCCCGACAAATTTTCCAACAGTTGATTGTTCCTAATTGTAAGTTTTCCAGCAATTGCAGTTAATTGGCTAAGGCCTGATAGATTGGTAATATTTCCTGGATTGGCTTCTTGAATAAGCACATCCCCGATTATCTTTTCGCAGGTAAGATTATTGTTTGAAAAGGCATCAATTTCTGCTTGAGAAGTCAATACAATACCTTCATATAAGCAAGCTTTACCACACCGATTTTGCACCTCCAAATAATTGTCACATCCTTTTTTATTGTAAAGCTTGAGGGTCGAATTATTGTTTCCAAGATAGTTACAGATACTTTCTATTTCACAGGTTGACAGATTATAGTTTGACCTAAGATTAAGCGCTTGAGGAGAACCGGATTCTAAATTTTGTATACCATTTAAGCTAGACAAATTTGTATTACCTCTAATAGTTAATCCTTCTCCAATGGTCAAAAGATTTTCCAATCCCTTTAGGTCTTGTAAGGATCTATTAGAATCGATAGAGAAATCCTCTCCAATAGAAACCAAGTTGGACAACCCAGCCAAATTTTCTAAATTATAATTATACAAAAGCAAAAAATCTCCTCCTACGACCGTCAAATTTTCCAACCCCGTCAGGCTGGTCAAAGCGTTATGGCTTCTAATTTGAAAATTCCCACCAATAAAAGTTAGATTTTGTAAAGCTGCAAAATCGACTAGTTGATCGTTTCTATAATTTAGAAAATCACCATGTATTTTAGTGATATTGCTTAATGGGCTTAGATCTGAAATACTAGCGTTTGTAGCTTCTATAATAATGACATCGCCAAATATTTCAGAACAATTAGGATAGTTTATAGCAAAATCATCTAAGTCCTGTTGGGTATTAAAAGTTATTCCATCCAACAAACAAAAATCATTACAACTAGCAGTCGTTTCAGCAATACTATTACAGCCCGTTGCGTTGCCCGAAATAGTAGCGGGATTTCCTTCATTCAAGTAATTACAAATACTTGCTACATTACAAGTAGAAAGACTGGAAGAGGCTATCAAGGTCAGACTATCTATAAACTCGTGGTTCACGTTACCCAAACCCGATAAACTTTCAAGCACCTCATTATGACTAATTTCAAGATTCCCTCCTATTTTTTCCAAGGATTCCAGCATACCCAAATCATTCAACGCTCCGTTATTCTGTATCGTAAATGATCCTGAAATACTCGTAAGCTGATCCAATCCAAAGACATCAACAAGTGTATTGTTATTGGATAGATTAAAATCTCCTCCCACTCTAGTAAGTTGGTCTAGTCCACTTAGGTTGGGTAAGTTTGTGTTATTGGTAATTTCAACATTCCCAGTTATCGATTCTATTTGTCCAAGTCCTGCCAAGTTAGTGATGATACCCGGGCTAGATTCCATGATCATAACGTCTCCAATAATTTTATCACAATCTGGATAATTGATGGAGAAGTCGTCAATTTCTTCTTGGGTAGAAAAAATCAAATCTCCTGACGAGCATGCCATACCACAACGTTCCGTAATTTCATCGGAACTATTGCAGCCCAAGTTATTATCGACAATCAAGTAAGTGTCCCCATTTTCCAGATAACTACAAATAGGTTCTATCTCACAAATAGAAAGACGTTGATTATTCTGAATAGTTAAACCAGTTATCGTCACAGGATCAATATTCTGTAAGGGTTCTAGATTGGTTAAAAAATTATTAAGGTAAACGGTGAGTTCTCCATCAATGCTTGTTAGATTTTCTAAGGCATTTAAATTTTCAAGATCATAATTGGCATAGATCACCAAATCTCCATCAATTGAAGTAAGTGATTCTAAACCAGAGAGATCGGTCAGTTCACTAGAATGAATTCTTAGTATACCAGAAAGATGGGTAATGGGAGGTAAAGAGGTTAAACTAGTTAATGAATTATTATCTATCAAGCTCAACCCTCCGAAATTTGCCAGCGATCCTATATGAGACAAGTCTGTAAGCTCATCATTTCTACCTATCCTTAAATCGCCTCCTATTTCTAGCCCTGGAGGTAAGCCAGACAAATCGGTTAAGGCATCCATATTATTGATATATAAATCCTCTCCCACTTTTTTCAAATTGGTAAAGCCAGAAAGGTCCTGAATTGCGGCATTTCGATCTAAAAATAATCCTCCTCCAATACTGTCTATATTTTCAAACCCAGAAATATTTTCGATATAAGGGTGCCAATTCAAGTAAAGTCTACCACCTACATAATTGATATTACTTAAGCCAGAAAAATCCGTAAGAAAATTGTTTCTATATAAATATAAGTCGCCTCCTATTGAAGTTAGTTGTTGAAGACCGTCGAGGTTATATATTGGATCAGACCAGTCATCACGAACTACTAACCTACCAGGAAAATTGATGCAACCTGCATGATTTAAATAAAAATTATCAACCTCAGACTGGGTATATAATATAATCTCTTCTGGACAACGTTGATCACAGGCAGCGTTAAGGTTATTGATATTTTCACAATCGGAGATATTACCTCGAATATCATAACTTCTACCTGCATCTAAGTAGTTACAAATATTTTCCAATTGACAGAAGGCCAATTCTTTACAATTTTTTAATACCAAGTGGCCAATACCATCGGGGTCAACATTTTGAAGGCCATAGAGATTTGTAATGGCACTATTGTTAACAAGATATAAGGTACCATTGATGCTAGTCAAAGTAGAAAGAGCAGAAATATTTTGAAGGGAGGGGTGTCCTTCAATTATTAACGCACCATCAATACTTAGTAGGTTATCTAATCCATTTAAGGAATTTAAACTTACATTATTCCCCAATCGGAGATTATCTCCGATGGTATTTAAATTATTCAATCCGGACAAAGATATCAACAAATCATTTTGATTAATGCTCAACATTCCATCAATGGAATTTAAATTATTTAGACCTGACAAGGAAGTAAGTTGTTCGTTTTGATTGATCCATAAGGCATCACCAATCGTGGTGATATTTTCTAAACCATTTAGATTATTAATGGCTGTATTTCGAATAATAAGATTCCCGCCAACACCCGTTAATTGAGATAAAGCATTTAAGCTATTGATCGAGCCGCTTTTGGGATTGATGGTAAGGTCTCCTTCAATAAAATCACAGTCGGGATAAAGGATAGGAAAACTATCTAGCTGTGATTGAGAACTAAAATTAATCCCGCTAATTGGGCAGGAAGAAGGCGGGTCGGTATCGGGAATATTTTTAGTGTAATAAAAAATTGTGTCGATAGTTCCTGAACCATCCACCAAATGTAATTCATGCGAACGAAGACAGAAAGCAGTATCAGAGAATGTAAGAATATTAAAAGTATCTAAATTGGAAATAAATTGATTATTTATGGTATCAATCGACCAAATTCCGCTATAGGTTGTATTATTATTTCGAATAGCATCAAAAGAGCCATCTGGATTGAAGCTCGTACGCATAAACGATAAATCTACTCGATTGATCGAAGAGTCTAGATGAAACATAGACAATATTTCTCCTTGCAGGCTTACATAATGTGCTTCTGTTTTCCATGATTTATTGTAAAGCAAAGAATCTTGTGCATTGATTGTTATATTAAAACTACAAACTAAGAATAGGGGAAAAATAATATTTTTCATGATCTTTTTTTTAAAAAATGGTTTGGGAATAGAACTACTATTTAAAGATGGCTTTCTTCAATCTTAAATCTGCATTTTTAAATAAAACACTTCCAAGGATAATATTTGTTCGAGCATTAAACTTGCCCAAATCGGTATCACCACAATGATGTAAACCTATACCTCTAGTAATGATTTTTACAACACCACATTCGTCTTCCACTACCGTTCGAACAATTTTACCTGGGAATAACCAATGTCCTTTTAGGGTATAATTGGTGAGGGTTTGTTTGGTGGCATCAATTACTATTCTAGTTGGATCATAGATAATTGATTCCTGATTATCTCCGCATTCCAGTTTATCGATGATCATGAGCGGTTCTTTGCCAAAAATATAATTACCACTATTTACTAAATGATATTCTTCACAGTCAACGATTTCCTTTCTATTATACAAGTCCATAGTGGCAGCCAAATCTGCTCTATCGAATATTAAATCTCCTGCTCCATTTACTCCCCCTAATAGCGCCACCGCAAAAGGTATTTTCGCTACAACTTTCCCCAAGGTAGATGGCTGATATACCCGACTGATATAATCGATTCCTCCATTCGGGTTGCGGCTATTTGGATCAGCCTCCCAATTGCTGATCCCCGCGACGACCGTATTAATCTCTTCTAAGGTTAAATCATTTAACCCAATAGGATTGATAAAATCATATGGATAATCAAAAGGATTCGCAATGTTAAAAACTGAATTGTCTTTGATAAATTGAAAAATAAAATCTGTATTACAAGTATCTGGATGCTCCTCGGTATTACAAATGGTCGTCATGATTGTGTAATCATGAAAACTTTTATTCGTTGTAGAGTCAAAATTTTCTAGATCTAAACGAACAATGGAATCCAGGTCGACATGGCAAGTGGCAGGATCAACTGGCGTATTATTAACGGGATCACATTTAAAAGCAACCATCCCTGTGGTATTACAATTCCGATCAAGGCCTGAAACCGCTTCATTACCATTATTAGAAACCTGCATTTCTACTCCTTCTTTTTTCAAATGTTCACATACTGCGGTCATTTCACAATTCACTAAAACTGGATTACATTTGATGACCAATTCTCCATCCACTTTAAGCGCGTCACTCAATCCCAAAAGGTCATGTAATTGACCGTTTTCCTTAATAATCAAATCGCCTTTTATATGTTTTAGCTGTAGTAATGGGCCTAGATTTTCTACCCCAAAACCACTCACGGTCACATCTCCATTAATGGTGACACATTCTGGATAAAGCACTGGAAATTCATCTAATTCCGTTTGACTACTAAAAGTGATTCCATCCGGAAAACAACCAGAATAAATGGTAAAGTCAGCATCATTGATATCAAAAAAAGTGGAAGCATTTATCTGACCGGGCACATGGCAAGACACCATCACTCTGACTTGGGTTTGGTCTACCAAAAAGTCTTCTTCTTCTATATAAAATTTTCCAGTATTAGGTACGCCATCCGGATAGTCTCCAATATTTTTAGTATAAAGAAAACCTCCATCGGTGGAGATATAAACATCAACAAATGGGCAGTGTGCATCTGTCCCGTTTACGTCCCATTCGATAGAATCCCGTGCTCCATTCGTCCAATAATGAGTAGTGCTATTTGGGTAAGTAATTTGAAAAGGTCCGGTGTCCATTACCGTAACCACGATATCGTCCATTCCCGTTTGTCCGACTGCCGAGTTGTTGTCTCTTACCGTCAATTTAAAATTTAAGGTTCTGGGCGTACAAGGCAAAAGGTCATCACTAATGATATTGTTACCAGCCAAAATGTTAGAAGCAGATGGAATCGTTCTAACAAACGTTTTTTCGCCAGTTTGAGAAATACCATTTGGAACATTTGGAGAATAATTTTTAAATAAGGCGCCATCGGTAGTCGTACAACTTGGTAGTTCATTTAAGGCTGGACCATCTCCATCAAACTGCTCCCAAGTAAACGTTACTTCAGCTTCACTATCTGTGCGTCCAATTAATCGGATAGGTGTTTGTTTGGGAACCATAAAATCATGGCCTCCATCCGCATTCGGCGGAGTCGGATTTCCTGCAGGAAAGGAAGTATAACAAATATCGGTAGAATCTAAATGCGCATTAATCTGGAGTATCGTTGCGCTATGAAAAAGATTTTGAAAACTATCGACCAACGAGTCGTAGTTACCACAACAATTATCAAGGCCCATTATGGAAGGAGAAGGACCAACTGTTTCATAACGACTGCCTGGCGTTCCATTGCCACACAAAGCGGTACTGTAGGTATGCAATGCTCCCAATTGATGGGCAATATTGTGGAAGACCAACTGGTAAATGGCCGTAATACTCCACTCCGATGCATTAGATATTCCCTTCGCTTTCGAGGTTCCATCACAAACACTGGCCACTTCTCCTCCCCCCCAATATTCTCCAGACTGCGCATCTAAGACATGGGCCAAATCATATTGATCATTTCCTAAAATAGCATCACAAACCTGTTGGTTAATATTTTTCAGCTCTTCTTTATTATATTCTCCCGTACAACCTGGAATAAAATTTCCATCTTCATCCGTACACTTATTGAAAGGATCATAGCTTCCATTTGAAAACACCAATTCAGGAACATAGATCAAATTGAATTGAATTCCAAAGTCTCGTTTAAAGGCTTTATTTAATTCAAACTCAATGGTATTGAATGCAGCAATTACCCCACTTGGACTACCATAATGTTGGGTGAAATTTCCGGTAGCAGCTAAGGCCAATCTAAACTCACGCACCTCCCCTGCTACTACGGGTGGTGTGTTGGTATTTAGGTCATGGAGACAGATTTCTGTTGAAGTTAAATCCTCTTTTCTAATTTCTTTTTTTGGAAACATAAAAGAGTAAGAACAAAAAATAAATACGAAAAAGTAAAGGAAAATTTTCGTTTTATTTTTAAATAAGGTGGTAGGCAATGGTTGATTCATGATAATCGGTTTTGAGAATTTGAACAAAAAAATAGTTTTTAGTGGGTGTTCAATCAAACAGTTATCAGTGAGTACAGCTTATTGGTGTTTTGTTATGGTTTTTTGATAAAAAAAAATTTAATTTTCATATTGCTTGAATCTTGGGTCATGTTGTTGGGTATCTATTGGTATTCCATTTTGTAAGACAATGCCGCAGCCGTGTTCTTGTTCCCATTCGGGATAAAATAAGACAAAGGCGTATCTATTTTTCAAACCTTCTTCAAATATTTGAACTCTATTAATAAAAGATTTTTTATGGGCATCTTCTAGGTTGTGGATATTGAAATAATCGTAATTGGTCTGTCCTTCTTCTGCGCCATAATCTGTATCTTCGAAGGAATCCTGACAATCTTTCCAAAGGAATTCTTTGATGGTATTTCGGTCCGTTTCGGTTAGGTTTAAAAAATCGTTGAGGCTGTCGACCATTTTATCGGATAGGTGTTCTTGCTCGTCTTTCGTAAAGAATTGTACGGTGATTTTTTTATCAAAAAATGATGAATACATTTGCATTTCAAATACGAATTCATCCCAGACTGCATGATCTAAAATTTCTGTTTTAGTTAATTTTTTACTGGTGGGTGTCAGTAATTTAGGAGCGGTGTTGTAATCTTCCCAAGAATTTTCCATATTTATGTTTTTTTAGAAAGGGATTTATCTATTAATTTGTAGAACAAGTACATTTTAGTTTTTCTTTTATTTCCATCTTATTTGAGGGAAAAAGCTTTAGGTAAAGCATGTAAAGAAAGAACCAACCAATAAAGAGCAGAGTCATAAATATTCCTGTGTTTATATTCTCAAGAGCGGGGATTCCTAAAATCATAAACATTGTTAAAGCAAAAGGAATCAAAATGAACATCGAAATATCTAAATTCAATTTATAGGTCATTTTTTTTAGAAAACGGGATCCATGATTTTTTATAGCAGAATCAATACAGAGGTCTTTTTCAACTTTTAAGGGGGTATAATGTTCGTATGTTTTTCCATCTTTTTTTTGTTCGAAAACGGCCATCATGACCTGTACTTTTTGGTCTTGGTATTTTTCTACCAAATCATTCATATAGAATTCTAAACCATCTGATGTTTCCATCAAGTAGTCATCCAAATAGAGACGATGATGCCGTTCGCCCGCTAAACCAACGAGTCGTAGATTTAAAATTCCACGATGTACGTGCAAAGTTGGAGACATCTCAAAGGTTGTCTTTTTACTGTATCGTTTAAAAAAGATAGCACCTAGAATTCCAAATGCTGTTAATCCAAATCCTGGCCAAAAGGTTTCATCATCTATAAGTAAAAGTGGCAAACCTGATAAGGCTACAATGATAAACACTGGCCAAAGTCCTCTGACTACAAACTTGACATTTCTAAACCGACGTTTAGCGTATTTCCGTTCTCGGTCTGTGAGTAATTGATTGGTGGCTTGCATGAGGGTCGGTTTTTGTTTTTTATAAAGAAGGCCATCGCTCACCTCTAACTCCCCGCAAAAGTGCGGGGCGGGCTCTAAAGGAGAACCCCGCCCACAAGTTCCTTAAGCGAAAGCTCTATTACTTAATTGTACAAGTACATTTTAGTTTTTCTTTTAAGTCTAGGTTATTTCTGGGAATGAATTTTCTTTCATAATAATACATTCCAGGAAGCATTAGCAGTATAAAAAAGAAAATCAAACTTTCGTCGAGGTCGAAAAGATTCATCAGCCCTACTACTACTCCAAAATAGATACATCCAACGAGTATGAATATCAGGGCCTCAAAATACAACCGACGGGTTGTCTTTCTTAAAAAACCAGTTCCGTGATTCTTAATCGCAGAATCAATACATACGTCATTTTCGATTTTTAATGGGGAATAATGTCTGTCCGAATCGTCGCCTGTTCTTATTTCGCAAACGGCGAGCAAAACCTTAACGGTTTGGTTTTGATATTTTTCTAATAACTCCCAGAGATATTTATCTAAAGTAGCTGGAGTGGTCATTTTATATTCATCTACAAACAAACAGTATTTTCCATAGCGAGGAGAACCAACGTATCGTTGGGTTAATCTGCCATGATATAATTTCCGTGTTGGCAAAATTTCAAAAGTTGTTCGGTTGCTCTCTTTCTTAAAAAAATAAGCACAGACAAAACCAGTAAATGAAAGAAAAACACCAAACAAACAGAACCAATCTCCAGTGAACAAAAATGGCAATCCAAAAAAAGCGATAAAAAGATAAACACGCCAAAGGTTCTTTTTATTCACACGATGTATTTCAAACCACTTTTTCGCGTACGTAATCTCCCGGTCGGTCAGTTGTTGATTGGTTGATTGCATGATTTCTGGTTTTGGAAATAGGCTAAAATAATTGCTTAGGCTACAGCTAGACTAACTGCTTTTGATTTTAAAAATTCTGCAATTTCTGGTCTAGCTTCTTTATTCAAGTAGGATAACTGAAGTTGAATTTTTTTTATTTTTTCTCCATCTTTTACTTCAAGGTTTGCTGTTTTAAGATTAGAAGAAATGTTCACATTAACTATCCCATCGTAATTGATTGCAAATGCCGGTCCTATGCCTGGATCCCATTCTAGATGATCCTCTTTCAGAAAAAGAATCTCTCTATTACATAATGAAAATACTTTTCCGATCATGATGAATGGTAAAATGATAAGTATGATCGGTAGTTCGTTCAAATTAGCAAAAGCAAAAAGGAACATTGCTATGGCTAATACGGTCATTCCAAGAAAGAGCTTGTAGTAGAAATCTGTAATTTTGTAAACTTGCATGATATTCGATTTTTAGGTTTTGTGGATAATTAATAATTAATTAATGAAAAATTAATAATGTTCTTCTAGCGTGTATACCTTTTGGTCTGAAGAGATTGCATAAGGTTTATTTTTTTGTGGTTGAATGGTTTTTAGTTTTTGTCCATTCTTAATTCGCATTATTCTTTGATTAATTCTTTTGCTTTTTGAAATAAGCCGCTACCTGTTTCTTTCAGGCCTTTGCCTACTTCTTTTAACTGTTCTCCGCTGGTGTATTGCTCCATGTTTTTGACAAAACTTTTAAAAGAATCTATGGTTTTAAAGGCTTCATCGGTGTAAGGAACATTCTGTTCTTTCAGTATCTTCTTCCACTCTACATCATTAAGTACAGCAAACATATATTTCGTTATCACTTTGCTCAAAAAATATTTATCATAAACGCCATTTAACACTTTTCCAGACTTTCGATCTTCTAAATATCCGATCGCTTCATCTATCGATCTCTTTTCTTTAGAGGA
>CALGJS010000225.1 GCA_937927835.1 uncultured Saprospiraceae bacterium
TCGGGGCGGAACTTTGCCTCCAGCTTCCTTCAGACCCAGTATCGCTACTACGCCCTTGCTTTCAGCTAACACTCCTCGCTATCAAGCGTGTAGAGGTCTTTCACCTCCTAGTTATTGCCCATGCTGGGCACACCAAAAAAAGCCTCCTCCCGGCGGGGAGGAGGCAAATTCCAAGGAACTGATTTCAATAAATTAGTCCCAGAACAGCATCTTTGACAAAGCGTTAGCTTAACTCTTATTCTTTGCCTTATTTTTGAAAAGTGGAAGTGACCAGATTTCTGACCACTTCCCTGATACACTTATCAAATTAAAATAATATCGTATGGGGTATGACTCGTATGCCACCTGCAATACGGATTGTTTTGTTTTTATTTTATTTTAAATAAAAATAAAGATTCCTGATACTTTCAAAAAAGCACAGAACAATTCAAAACATCAATTTTTTAAAAAATAGTTGTTACCGAATAGCGACAAATTAATGCACATTCAGCAGGGTCGGTTAGTGGGATGTTAAGATCTATCATAAGAGCTTGTCTAAGATATTTCTTACATCGGTTGGGATGGACAGCATCTTGATAAACAAAATGCCTTCTTCGTTTATACCTTTTAGAATTAAGAAGGTTTCAGTTTAATATTTAAATATTACAAATATTAACATTCAAGCACTTAAATTCAACTCCTTTTCGAATAGTCTGATGCTTAAATCTAAGTTAAAGATCAAACGATTTGTTATCTATTGAAACAAAAAGTTTCAAATTTACTTGAATTATAACATTTTTTGTTTTATGTTTGTGGCGCGCGCATCATCATTGGGGTACCTAACAAGGTATTCTATAGAAACACTAAATATTATGAGTAAAACAACATTTTTCGTCAGACCTTTAAAACATCGGATCATCATGAAATCAATTCTTACCAAACAATGGATCAGTCAGCACTTCTTTAAAATCATCTTTTTAGGTATGTTCATTTTGTTATTACAACAAAAAAATCTAAACCTCCAATTTAACTTAAGCAACCAAGATGCGGTTGCCACCACTGAAACCAATACCGCATCTTCGGGGGAGCAGACTTCTTGGTTTAGTCAATTGAAACCAAGTCATCTAGCTTCTCATCTAACCGGTGGTCTCGCTGTAAAAGAGGAGCCAGTAAGAACAACCCAGATGGGACATCAGGATAATTTGGCCAATACCTACAGTAACATGACTTACCAAGAGTCTGCTCCTAAAGCGGTTCCTACTCGAACAAAAGCAGAACTCAAAAAATTAAAAAAACAACGCACTTATGTAGAACGATTCGCCAATGTAGCACAAGTTGAAATGAAAAAATATGGTATCCCTGCCAGCATCAAATTAGCACAGGGATTGATTGAAACCAACGCAGGTGAAAGTCGTCTATCCGTTAAAAATAATAATCATTTTGGCATGAAGTGTTTTTCCAAAAAATGCAAAAAGGGACATTGCAGCAATTTTACAGATGACAGTCATAAAGATTTCTTTAGAACTTATAAAAGTGCTTGGGCAAGCTACCGATCACATAGTGAAATGCTTGTCAGTAATAAGCGTTACAAAAAATTATTTAACCTAGAAATTACGGATTACCAAGGTTGGGCGAAGGGCCTATACAAAGCTGGATACGCTACTGATAAGCGCTATGCAGAAAAACTAATCAGCATCATCCAAGAATTAAATTTACAACAATACGATGAGTAGACACAAATCGGAATTTGATGAGGTAGGGGCGAATTCTAATTCGCCCCTACCGGAGGTGGATTTCCGTAAATTGGGGTTGTAGCGCGTCGTCTGCAGCCCCTCTTTTTTAAATTATTTTAATTGAATCTTTGCGTTTTATCTTCGAAGTGGACGTCTTTATTTTTTTTCAGATGAAGTTGTATATTGACCACTAGTTCTTCTCCTCCAGCCTCTAGTGCTGCGTCCTTGGCTTGCATCGCAACTTTCATTACTTCATCAAGAGGACCTTCCAATAAGGTAGCAAAAGGTTGTACTTCATATTTTATACCTGATTCTTGTACGACGTTAATTGCCGCATCAATGACAGGATAAGCATCCGCTGAATTGACTGGAATAATTTGCAAGGATAGATTGACAATCATTAGTTTATTCAATTACAGAACGAATAGATCGTACTAAGTCTTCTGATCGAGGAGCCATCACAAACTCTACTCGACGATTTTCTGTTTTACCTGAAGCGGTCTCATTGGAAGAACGAGGTTTAAATTCTCCTTGAGCACCAAGCATTACTTGCGAAGGGCTCAGGTCATAGTCTTCGGTCAGCAAACGTACAACCGTAGCCGCTTGCTGGGCACTAACATTCCAATTATCTACGCTTGATTTGCGGGCAGGTGGTGCATTATCGGTGTGTCCCACCACGGTAAGATTCATCGTGGGGTAACGACTCAAGACTTCGCTTAATTTTTCTAAAACCGGAAAAGCTAGATCATTGACTTTCGTCACGCTTTTAGGTTTAAAAATTAGATCATCTAATAAGATCAATCTTACTTCTTCCAATCCAGTTTCAATAAAATATTGCGCTTGTAAAATCCCTCCAATTTCTTGTCGTAGGTCACCAGCCAAAGTTCCGACCAATTGTGTGTGTCGATCCAAAGTAGTATTTACTTCGGCAATCAACCCTTTTAAAGTCCTGATCTCCGTATCTTTTTGCTGAAGGTTTTGGTTTAAATTCTGCTGAGTAGAACTAGATCTAGAACTAACATTTTCAATAGTTCCTTCTAATTGAGCAATCCGCTCTTGTAACTCACCACGCAACATCAGCAAGACATTATTTTCTCCTTTGGCTTCCGCCAATTCTAAATTAAGATTGGTGATAGATTCTTCAGCTCGACGGATTTTGCTGTCTCGCAAAGTCGTTTCTTGTTCCAGAATTGCAGCCTCTTTTTTAGCCTGAGTTTCTAGTGCCAAAAGGTGCTTCTTGTTACTAATACAACCTGTCAGTAAAAGGATTGCACCAACAAAAAAGATATTTTTTTTAAGTAGCATATGTATTATTTATTCACCGTCTTTTTTCTTAATTTCCTTTGCGGCTTTTTCCACATCTTTTGTCGCTTTCTTTAGGGCTTCTAAATCTTTTTCACGGCTTTTATTTTCTTCAGCTTTTGGCTTTTTAGGTGCCTTAGACTGCGACTTAGACTGCGGCTTAGCAGCAACTTTAGTGTTCGATTTTTTTTCCGTTTTATCGAAAGATAATTTGTCCTTATCTGCATTTACATAAATGGTATCTCCTGCGGAGAATTCACCACTAAGCAAATACTTTGAAAGTTGATTGGTTACTTCTCGCTGCAATACTCGCTTTAGTGGACGTGCTCCAAATTGAGGGTCGTAGCCCATCTCTGCCAATAGATCCTGAGCCGGGTCTGTTAATATAAGTTCCATCCCCTGCTCTTTTATCATTTTCTTTGTTTTCTTTAGCAGAATAACTAAGATCTTCTTGATTTCTTCACGTGACAGTGGCAAGAACATGATTTGCTCATCAATTCTATTTAAAAACTCTGGACGTAAGTTTTCTTTTAAAGCTTCAAAAACTTCATTCTTCGTTGTATCAATAATATCCGCACGGTGATCTTCTCCTAGCGCATCAAGGTCTTCAAAATTCTCTAATATCACTTCTGCTCCCATATTGGAAGTCATAATGATAATAGTATTTTTAAAATTAGCTACCCGACCTTTGTTATCCGTGAGACGTCCATCATCCAATACCTGCAATAGTATATTAAAGGTATCCGGATGCGCCTTTTCAATTTCATCCAATAGAATAATCGAATAAGGTTTTTGTCGTACCGCTTGCGTCAACTCTCCCCCCTCATCATATCCTACGTAGCCCGGAGGTGCACCTACGAGTCGAGAAACAGCGTGACGTTCCTGAAATTCACTCATATCAATTCGGGTAATGGCCCGTTCGTCATCGAATAGCACTTCCGCTAATGCTTTGGCAAGCTCCGTTTTTCCTACTCCTGTTGGTCCCACAAAAATAAAGGAACCAATCGGACGATTAGCATCCTGCAATCCTGCTCGGCTACGACGAACCGCATCTGATACTGCTCGTACTGCTTCGTGTTGACCAATAAGTCGTTTACCTATTTCCTCTTCTAGTTTAAGCAATTTATCTTTTTCACTCTGGATCATTTTTGAGACAGGAATTCCAGTAGAACGAGCGACTACCTCTGCAATATCATTCGCTGTTACCTCCTCATTGGTAAAGCGGTTTTCTTCAGGTAGTTTACTTAATTTTTCCTCTGCTACTTTCAGCATTACTTCCTGTTCTTTGATTTTTCCGTAGCGGATTTTTGCTACTTCTTCAAAGTCAGATTCTCGTTCTGCTTTTGCCGCATCCTGTTCAAAGGTTTCAATCGTTTTTTTAATCGCCTGAATGGTGTCGACTACTTCTTTTTCGTTTTTCCAGCGAGCTGTAATGGATTCTAAGGACTCCCGTGCATTAGCGATCTGCTCATTAATTTTAGCTAATTTTTTCTTATTGCCTTCTCGCTTGATCGCTTCTCGTTCGATTTCTAATTGGCGGAATTTACGATCCTGCTCATCTATCTCATCAGGAACTGAGTCTAATTCCATTCGTAACTTAGCAGCAGCCTCATCAATCAAATCAATCGCTTTATCCGGTAAAGAACGATCAGCAATATAACGATGTGATAATTCCGCAGCAGCGACCAATGCTTCATCTAGAATATCAATTTTATGATAAACTTCGTAACGCTCTTGTAGTCCACGCAAAATAGAAATGGTATCTTCTACAGAAGGTTCTTCAATCAACACCGTCTGAAAACGTCGAACCAATGCTTTGTCTTTTTCAAAATACTTTTGGTATTCATCTAGTGTCGTTGCACCCACGGTACGCAGCGTTCCTCTCGCCAATACTGGCTTCAGAATATTAGCTGCATCGATCCCACCTTGTCCACCACCGGCACCAATTAAGGTGTGAATTTCGTCAATAAACAATACGATTTCTCCATTGGAGTTTTCTACCTCTTTGATAATTCCTTTTAGTCGCTCTTCAAATTCTCCTTTGAATTTTGCGCCTGCGATCATCGCAGAAATATCTAGTGTATAAATTTTCTTGGATTGTAAATTTTCAGGAACATCTTGTTTGACGATTCTCCAAGCGATACCTTCCACAATCGCTGTTTTACCAACACCTGGCTCACCGATCAATAACGGATTATTTTTTCTACGACGACTTAAGATATGAAGTACCCGACGGATTTCTTCATCTCGACCAATGATCGGATCTAGTTCGCCAGATTCGGCGCGTTGGTTGAGGTTGATCGCAAATTTTTCCAGTGCGTTATACTGTGTTTCGGAATGCTGACTTTCCACCTTACGTCCTTTTCGTAACTCTTCGATAGCAGCACGCATTCCTTTATCGTTTGCTCCGAGATTGCGAAGAATCTCCCCTCCTTTTTCTTTTCCTTGAATGATCGCTAATAAGATCAGTTCAACTGAAATATATTCGTCACCAAATTCCTTAAGCATTTTCTTCGCTCGACTCATGGCCTTGTTCGCATTGTCCGTAAGGTATTGCTTATCTGTTCCTTGAACTTTTGGATATTTTTTTATTTCTGCATCCAATTGCTCATCAAGCACAGCGAGATTAACCTTCATTCTTTTTAATAAAAAATTAGGAACATTCTCATCCGTCAATATAATTCCTTTAATCAGGTGTACCGTATCCACGGATTGTTGGTCGTAGCTACCTGCCAATTGCTGAGCTTTAAGGATAGAATCTTGAGATTTTATCGTAAAATTATCGTACGTCATGTCGTATATTTTATTTTGGGTCGAAAATAAGCAATTTTAGGGTTTTTCTGTATTTAGTAATGGCCAAACAATAATTTCTGGTTGTATCTTCATTAAAAAAGAATAGATTTTTCCACTGATATTAAATCATTAATGGAAAAATCTATCCTAACTAATATCGATTTTTCCACGGATATAAAATTATTCGTGGAAAAATGTTTAATGCGCCCTAAAAATGCTTCCAACCTTGTGCTTTAATCTCGTGGATATTTCCACCTTTGGTATGCAATTTAATGCCTTCTGATTTTTCGACCATTTCACCCATAATATAAATATCTGGCAGGAATTTTACTTTTTCTAAATCTTTGGGATTGACGGTAAATAACAATTCATAATCTTCTCCTCCACTCAATGCACAGGTAATCGGATCCATTCCAAAATCGATGGCTTGCACTTCGGCGTCGGGATGAATAGGTACACCGCTTTCTTCTACCAACGCTCCGAGTCCAGATTGTTTACATAAATGAAATACTTCAGAAGCTAATCCATCCGAAACATCAATCATCGAAGTTGGAACCAAATCATTTTTAGCAAACGCTTCAATCATATCATGGCGGGCTTCGGGTTTCAGCTGACGTCCTACTAGATAAGTTTGATCTCCTAAATCTGTCTTTACACCTGGGTTGGCGAGGTAAACTTGTTTTTCTCTTTCTAGTAATTGCAAGCCTAGATAAGCAGCTCCTAAATTTCCCGTAACACAGAGCAGGTCTCCTAGCTTGGCTCCATCTCGGTAAACCAATTTATTGCGTTCTTGCTGACCAATCGCCGTTACACTAATGATCAGTCCTTTGGGAGAAGAAGTAGTATCTCCACCGATTAAATCTACTTTATAAAATTTGCAAGCTTGTTCGATTCCAGCATAAAGTTCTTCCAAGGCTTCCACAGAATATCGATTAGACAAAGCCAATGAAACGGTAACCTGTTTTGGATAGGCATTCATCGCGTAAATATCTGAAAGGTTAACTACTACCGCTTTATATCCAAGATGTTTAAGCGGTGAATACATCATATCAAAATGAATACCTTCTACTAACATATCGGTCGAAACAACGGTCATTAGATTACCATTCTCAATAACCGCCGCATCATCACCAATCGCTTTGACCGTCGATAGATTTTTATTTTTAAAGTTCTTGGTCAAATGGTCAATTAATCCAAATTCTCCGAGTGAATTAACGTCCGTTCTTTTTCCTTCTTTTTCCATAATATTTATTTCAAGGCTTTTTGAATATTTATTTCGAGGTTTTTATAATTTTCTTGACTTCCAGTTTTCTTAGTCGCTTACTCCCTTCGGTCATAACGCGCCTGCGTAAACATGGAAGGAAAATTTTAAAATTCCTCGATTCTTTGTTTCGAGTTTTTATAATTTTTTTAAATTTCGAATTTACTTAGTTGTTCATTCCTTTGTCATTCACTGCCTGCGTAAATATCGAAAGAAAAATTAAAAATTCCTCTCAACTGATTTCTTCGAGAAAGGTTGTTCTTATTTTTCTGCAAGATACATTATAAAACCCATTTTTGGAGTTGATCATAGACTGGTTGACATTGAGCTAGTAGTGGTTTTAGCTTTTCTGGGAATGGTTCGGTCTTTTTTCGGTATTCACCGAATCCGGTGCTTTGATGTACATTTTTATACCAATATTTTGCCCAGATTCCGTCTTCTGGTCTAGGGCCTGCAGACCAATTTAGCATTGCAGCATCAAAAGGGATTTTTATTTTTTCGCATAGCTGAGTGAATACTTTTTGAGGATTCTCTAGGACTTTTCTTGCATCCAAGACGATAATCTCTTGATCTATTTTTTGTAAATATTCAATAAGTTCTAAATGGGCGGTGTAGCCTACATCCATCATGGTTGGCGTCGCCACTTGTTGTGCATAAGAAGGAAGCATATCTACCGGATCACGGGTAAGAATAAGATTGGTCATCTCATCTATAAATAACCAATCTAGATCTATCAGATGATGGGTCATTTGTTTAAAAAAAGCGATCGGTTGATCGTGCGTTCCACGCATCATCTCAATGACTTTTTTTCCGTCATTTTCCATGTCGGCCAAAATCTCTTCCGCTCCAGGATGATATTCGTCGGCAGAAGTATTCCTTAGATAATGGGCATAGAGTGGTTCGTCATACACACAAGTATCTGTACGCTGAGCAAATGCGTACATCGTAGCTGTAGAAATATTTCTAGGTCCCGACCAAAGATTAATTCTCTTCGTCATTTTTTAGTAATAGTCAAATAATAATTTCTCGATTTATGATTGGATTTTTTGGATCATTAATTTAAAATTCCAATCGATCTCTGATTCGCGTAGGATGCATTCGATTAAAATCAATATTAAAACTAATTCGCTTTCCGTAACCACCTTTTTGATCCAATAATTCATTTACATTATCAGAATTAAAAAGCGGAAAATAAACACCTACCGTACCATCGAAAAAATCAAGCATTATTCCACCACTATAAACAAGTTGATCCGCAAAACTATCCTCGCTTCCCAAAGGTCCAGAATTATCATAATACCCAAGATCGAAATAGGGTTTAATCGGAAGTCCCAAAGGCAATCGTTTCGGTAAATCTCCTTTTATATTTAAGGCAAAAATAAAGTTATTGCTTTTTCCTAAATTTCCTGCCTGACTCGCTCCAACCGGTAATTTCATACCGCCATCATTCAAACTAATTTGCTGAGAAAAGAACCCAGAAGCTTCGGATCGTCCAAGAAATAACTCATCATATTTATAATCATTGAATCCTTCACTATACAAGGCAAGTGATCCTTGGGTGGAACGTCCTGCTCCTCGATCACGAATCGTATTTTGTAAAAACCCTCCTACGAAAAAACGAAACGTAATATTTCGACCTGGCTTATAGGTGTAGTTGGTCTTATAATCCAACGTAGCTTTTAAATAACTTTGTTTACCAATAAAACTCTCATAGGATTGCTGTTCTAGTGCAACTCTTAGTTTGTATGGATTGACGCCACGACTATTTTCGGCAACATAACTAAGTTCAAATATAGGTCTAGTGTCGGTTGCATTTCCGGTATAGATGGTTTCCATGGTAACCGTATCACGGGTGAAGGTTGCTGACTCTTCTGATAAGATTAAAGCTCTAAACTTTAGGTAATGATAAAAACGTTTGTTCGGCGTCGTATTTAATTCCAACGTGATCGATGGTGTTATTTTTCGATACTTTAAAAAATAATCATTGGTCTCGTTATAAAAAGAATTGAATTGTTTTGCGCCCAGTTTCAATTGCACCCCTTTGACAAAATCTGAAGCTGGATAAAACCGATAAGCGAGTTCTCCCATTCCTATTATTTGCTTAGACTTAAAACCATAAGAAGGTAGTAACGCAAATTCGAAAGGTTTGATTGGAATAGAAATATTATAAAGTGCCAGACCAGCCATCACCCCGTCATATTTATTATATCCTACCGTTGGCGAAAAGTATAGCATACTTCGACTTGGATTTTCTACACCAGTTAAAAGTTTAAGTTTTATAGGTTCTATTTTCTTAAAACTACCAGTCGTTTTAATCGTATTATTTCCACGATTGATATCTGTCGTAACGCCTGTAGCATCCAATACAATTTTATCATAATCCGTACCCGCAATATCAATCTTCTTACGAGCTTCAAACCCTTCGACAAACATCGTAGTTTTTATTTCTCCATTTTTAATACCACTAATTGGAAATGGGCCAGACATCTCCCCTTTATTTGCTATCGTTAATTGATAACCATTTCCATTTTTTTCAATATTCTGAATGGCATAATCCTGT
>CALGJS010000226.1 GCA_937927835.1 uncultured Saprospiraceae bacterium
CACCATCTTGTTTTTGGTATCCTGAAAATGTTGAAAAACTGATTTACATGAGAGGTGTCTTACTTTCAGGTCGGTGGAATATTATGATTAATAATTTGAAAAATTAGTTGAAAAATATGGGGACAAATTAGAAGTGCGCCCATATGAAAACAAGCATACAAACGTATCCAAACGTACAGTACAACTCGATATTCAGTTAATGCGGAGTGATAAATTGGGATATAACGCACCGATTGAAGTGTATGATAGGAAATATTATCGTTATGGGGATCCAAATTATTCCATCACCAATATTCCTTTAACAGAAAACGACATGAGTATTCTCTCCGAGACGGTGGAAATGCTCAAGCAGTTTAAAGATTTTTCTTTGTTTTCAGAATTGGGTGGAATTATTCAGAGATTAGAAGATAAGGTCTATTCTGAAAAAACAAATCAATCTGCAATTATACATTTAGATAAAAATGAAAATCTAAAAGGACTCGCATTTTTGGATGAGCTTTATCAAGCGATTTTAAAAAAGATTTGTCTAAAAATAAATTATCAATCTTTTAAAGCACGAACGCCTACCGAAATTATTTTTCATCCTTTTATCTTAAAAGAGTTTAATAATCGTTGGTTTTTGATTGGTAAAAAAGATGGACAAAAGCAAGTGTTGACTTTAGCGCTCGATCGAATTATTTCGCTAGACTTGGATTTAAAAACACGTTATCGAAAGAAAAATTTTGATGGAGATACTTATTATAAAAATACCATTGGCGTAACGGTTTTAAATGATAATAGTGTAGAAACAGTGGTTTTAAAAATTGACAAACGGAACGCACCATATGTACTCACCAAACCTTTTCACCATTCACAAGAGGTAATAGAGAAAGCGAAAGGTGGTGGCGTAACCATCAGTTTAAAAGTACACCATAATTTTGAGTTGGAAAGATTGATTCTTGGTTTTGGCGCTTCGATTGAAGTACTCAAACCTCGTCGACTCCGCAACCGAATCAAACAGAACTTGAAATATAATCTTGCTCAGTATGGGTAGAGACGATACCCGTTAAGGAAACGTAGAGACAATTCACGTAAAGACAATTCACGTAAAGACAATTCATGAATTGTCTCCACCTTGTCTCCACCTTGTCTCTACACAGCCCCCATATAAATATCAAAAGTAACCGCCAAGTTCCCTTTTGTATCTTCTAATGCGATTGGTAAAATCCGACGCGCTGCTTTTTCTTGAGAAGCCCAGCGATCCTTTTCGATGTGTGGATCACCTTGAAAATATAATTGAGAAACGAGTTCACGACTATTTTTTTCAGTCACGCGAAAGTGAATATGAGCGGGGCGATAAAGCTGCCCATTTAGATATTTTCCAGGTAGAATAGTTTTAAAAGAATATTTACCATTTTGATCAGCATACCATTTTCCACGTTGTTGAAAAGCACTGGAATCATTATCATATTCCCCTTCTGTATTACAATGCCAAATTTCGACGAGCGTATTGGGTAGCGGCGTAACACAATCGGGACCGAAGACCGTACCCTGCAAAGTAATAATCGAACCTGCCAATCCTGGATAAGTCAAATCTTGTCGCAGTGGAGCTTCCGCTCGATAAAAAGGACCAAGAATATCATTGGTGGTATCGCAATCTCCGACGAAACGGTCAGCCTCTTTTGTTACCATTCCAAAGGCAGAGACGCTACAAATAGCAAGAGTCGTCTTTTTAAGAAAATCTTTTCGACGCATAATAATTAATTATTGAATAAATACGAAGTTGTTTACTTCTATAGAGGGGCTGTCTTTTAAACGTAAAAAAGACAGCTTTGTTGTCTTAGAAAAGAGTAGAAGGTTTTAATGTTAAATATTTCGAATAGAAGAACATTTTCTGCTAAATCAAGTATATAAAACTAGATTCACCTTTCAATAAATAGAAAAAAATGAAGAAGAATATTTTAAATTTAGGACTATATTTTTTATTACTATCAGCTACTTTATTGGTAGTCTTTGCAGGATGTAAAGATGATGAAGAGGTGAATAAAGCAGATTTTATTGGTACTTATTCAGTTATAGAACTTTGTAATGGAAATAATGCTAGTTACACACTAACTATTGGGGATGTCGTGGACAGTGATAATCAAGTCACAGTGACAAACCTATGGGATTGGGAAGAAACCATAAATGCGACGATCAGTGATAATGTACTTACGATTCCTGCGCAACTTTCTGATGGAATCACTTTTACGGGAAGTGGAGAACTTACGGGTTCTACCTTAGTGATTAACTATACTGCCGTAGATAATTTAGATACGGAAACTTGTATGGCTACTGCCACTCGTCAATAAACTCTCCCTCAGTAAATAATAATGCAAATCTGGAGTTAGATTATCTAATTAATAAAAAAGGTTTTGGAAAGTGCTTCTTGCTGCTTGCTTCTTGCTATTTGCTCCCTTCAATCGCGATAGATGAGAGCAAATAGCAAATGGCAAAAAGCAAATAGCAAAAAACTCCCATGTCAATTAGAATGATATTATTGATTATACTATTTCAATTATTTTCAACTCCTGATTCGTATTAACACAAGACAAAGCCTTCATTTTATGGGGGCTTTTGTATTTTTACACAAGGCTGAGAAGATCAAAAGACTGGATTAAGGAGTATTAAAAGCTAAGCGTCGATATTTTGCTAAATTTGTGCTCATTAAGGGAGTAGGAAATAAACAAAGTATAGACTTTAAGCATTAAATAATACATGGATTCATTTACGCAGATAGCATTGGGCGCAGCGGTTGGAGAGGCTGTTTTAGGAAAGAAAGTAGGCAACCGCGCGATGGTTTGGGGAGCAGTTGGAGGTACGATTCCGGATTTGGATATTTTGGCCAATTTCGTGACGGATGAGATGACCGCATTGGCGTTTCATCGTGGGATTAGCCATTCTTTTTTGTTTGCAGCTACCTTTCCAATTGCCTTAGGTTGGCTCGTCCATCGCTTGTATAACAGTGGTACCTACAAAACCAAAGGATATAAATCGTTGGTGATTTTTGGAGCGATGCTATTTTTTACGGCAGTAGCTACCGTGATTTCTGCCATACCAATTCTGACTGGAGGTGATCCTTATTATCCAACGATCATTGGGTTTATTTTGGTGGGAACGGGATTAGCGCATTGGCTAAAAGTTTCTTATTATCGAGCCGAACTAACAGAAGTAAATGCAAGTTGGAAAGACTGGTCTTGGTTATTATTCTGGGCGGTATTTACGCATCCTTTGCTAGATTGCTGTACCGCATATGGTACCCAAGTCTTTCAACCTTTTTCTGATTATCGAGTGGCGTTAAATAATATTTCGGTAGTTGATCCAATTTACACCTTACCGTTGATCATCTGTTTATTTCTAGCTGCTCGGCTGTTTAGAAATTCTAGACTTCGAAGTTTATTAAATTATTTTGGATTAGGATTAAGTACCGCTTATCTTATTTTTACCTTTTGGAATAAAACCAGGATAGATACTATTTTTGAAAAAACGATGATTCGTGATGAGATTGTTTGGGAACGTTATACAACCTCACCTACCATTTTTAATAATGTACTTTGGAATTGTCTGGCAGAAAGTGAAGATGCATTCTACTATGGAAAATATTCTCTTTTGGATAAAGAAGCAGCGGTTAATGATCTTGTTAGAATACCAAAAGGACACGAAAAAATAGCAGCCTATCAAAATGACGAAACCATTAAAACGCTCCAATGGTTTTCTAATGATTATTATAATATTGTCACCAATAGCAAAGGAGAATTACAGCTCAATGATCTCCGTTTTGGAACAGGCAGCGAAGGAGGAGTTCGATCAGATGAAGATTATATTTTTAAATTTATTTTGAAAGATGAAAACGGAAAAATCACCGCTGGTCAAACTCGAGAACGCAACGAAACTATTAGTGAAACCTTTGTAACTTTATGGACACGAATTAAGGGTAAATAATACTATTTATGCGAATCAGTAGTAAAATAAAAGTAGCATGTAAAATGGCTATTAGCATTTTGCTATTGGCTATTTGCTTCGCTCGATCGCGATAGATGCTATGTTAAAAAGCAAGCGTTTTTAGAAATAATTGATAACTTTACAGAGCAAGGAAGCTTTTGTCAAAAGAAGCTATCCAGAGTAGGCAGGGTATTTACTATCCTGTCTACAATTTTATTTAATTTTC
>CALGJS010000227.1 GCA_937927835.1 uncultured Saprospiraceae bacterium
GCTGCTTCCATCACCGCCTCACTCATCGTTGGGTGTGGGTGAACCGTCTTGATAATTTCGTGTCCCGTTGTTTCTAACTGACGAGCGGTTACTACTTCTGCGATCATTTCGGTTACGTTCATTCCGATCATGTGTCCACCGAGCAGCTCTCCGTATTTAGCATCAAAAATAAGTTTGACAAAACCTGTTTTTGCTCCAGCAGCACTTGCTTTACCAGAAGCAGAAAAAGGAAATTTACCTACTTTGATATCGTATCCAGCCTCTTTTGCTCCTGCTTCCGTATAACCGACAGAAGCAATTTCTGGAATACAATAAGTACAACCAGGAATATTATTATAGTTAATAGGCTTTGGATGATGTCCTGCAATTTTTTCTACACAAATAATTCCTTCCGCACTAGCAACGTGTGCCAATGCTTGTGTTTTTAGAATATCTCCGATGGCATGAATTCCGTCTACGTTGGTTCGGTAGTAATCGTCTACTTCAACCATCCCGCGATCTGTTTTGATACCCAAAGTTTCTAATCCGATATTTTCTGTATTTGGTGCCACTCCTACAGCAGAGAGTACCACATCACATTTTAATTCTTCCGTTTTACCAGTTTTACGATCCTTAAGGGTTACGGTGCAACCTTTTCCTTTAGTATCTACTTTTTCTACGCTGGTATTCGCACGAACCTTGATGCCTTCTTTTTTGAAAGTACGCGTCAATTCTTTAGAGATGTCTTTATCTTCCCGAGGTACCAGCCCTTGTTCCATAAATTCAACCACCGTTACTTCTGTTCCCATTGCGCTATACACATAAGCGAACTCAACACCGATTGCACCTGCACCTACTACCACCATACTTTTAGGTTGCTTAGGCAACGTCATTGCTGCACGGTAGCCGATAATTTTCTTTCCATCAATTGGCAAGTTAGGAAGTTGTCGTGCTCGTCCACCGGTCGCAAGGATGATATGTTTGGCTTCGAGTGTTTGGGTTTTTCCATCAGCAGCGGTAACTTCTACCTTTTTGCCACGGACTAGTTTACCCGTTCCCATTACGACGTCAATTTTGTTTTTCTTCATCAAAAATGAGATCCCTTTACTCATTCCGTTGGCAACGTCCCGACTTCGACCGATTACTTTGGAAAAGTCTGCTTTGGCATCTTTGATGGTAATACCATAGTCTTCGGCATGTTTGATATAGTTAAATACCTGCGCACTTTTGATGAGTGCTTTAGTGGGAATACATCCCCAGTTAAGACAAATACCACCGAGCGATTCGCGTTCCACGATAGCAGTTTTAAGGCCTAGTTGAGAGGCACGGATAGCGGCAACGTAGCCACCAGGGCCACTTCCAACGACAATCAGATCGTAATTCATTGTATTATATTTTTAATAATGGTAAGCTAACTTTTTTGAGAAGCTAAGTATTGATAATTAATTATTTGAGTTTAAGATAAATTTTTCGCTTGTTGGCTAGTTAGCTTGTTGGCCAGTTGGCTTTCTGCTAACGAATTTAACAAATGAAGAAGTCTCTTTTCGGGTGCAAATATAAGAAATTGATATGAGTTTTTAGGGGAGGGAAGTGCAGATAAAGAGGCTGTTTCATTAAAGTGTATCAGCGCGTTGGCTTTCCTTTAGGAATTAAAAGGTGCGGGCTGCAAAATGACACACTTAGTGGAAGACCCCCAGATAAAAACCAAAAAGAAACCCTATATCACGAATGATACAGGGTGTCCAAAATTACTGATACTACTTCTACTTAAGTTTCTTTGCCTCTGTGACCCATTCATTTTTAAGAATATATTCAGAGTCCAGGTCTAATATTTTATTGATCAGGAGAATATCTTTTTCCTCCAGTCTTGAAATTTGTTCATATCGATAAACGCCTAGGGCATTTAATTTTTCTTCGATGTTTTCATTTATACCACTTATTACTTGTAAATCATCAATGATTTCTTCGGTATCATGGTTAGGATCTTTTTCTATTTCTCCATAGTCAGAAGAAACAAATCCCGTTTTTTTAGCACCCTCTTTCAAATCAGAGCGATCTTGCCATTCGTTGAACTTTCTTTTAATTTTATCCAACGACTTTTCTTTAGGTGTTTCGTTTTTAGAAAATTCTAGTGGTGCTGCTGTGGGAGCTATTCCCTTTTTTAGTTCGTCTCTTTCTCTTGCTACTTTTAGCAATTTAAAATGAAGACTACGATATTTATCTTCCCACTTTCTTTTCTTCTCGTTGTATTTATTTTTAAACCGTGTTTTCAGTTCTTCCACTTCAGATGGAGGAAGTAAACCAGCTATTCGCTGACGGTATTGTTCAATTTCTTTTTCCTTATCCTTAATTTCTACTCGCTGAATTGCTAAATCTTTTTTTAGCGTAATTAGCTTTTCCTGGTTGACAGCATTAGATCCGTTGCTTTTATTTTGGTGCAGGAGATTTTCCAATGTCAACTTTTCCGCATTTAGTGTGTCTAGATGCTTTGTAAGCTTTTTCTTTTCGGTATCTAATTCTGATTGATACTGTAAAAGGCTTTCCTTTTCAGATTGCAGCAAATTAGCATGTTGAACTAGATTTTGTTTTTCCGATTCAATTTGATAATTCACATTTTTTATCTGGATAAGCTCAGATTCTAATGATTGAATGGCCAGTTTTCGCCAGGTCCAGGCAATCATAAAACCAAGCAAAGCTGCACCAGACATAAGTACAAACACGGGGATAGCTAGTTGAAGCATGATTGTTTTATATTTCTTAAGTATCAGTAGATTATTGATTAAGGTATAAAAATATATATACCTTTTTTTCAATATGGACCTAAAGATAAAAAGAATATAAAATTATCCCAATATCAAAGAGATAAAATCAAACTTTATTACTTATTAGACTTTATTCTAAATAATTTTGTAAGAAGCTGAATTATCTTTTTAGACTACTTTTTGTTGGCAAAATACTCATGTAGCTGGGCTACACTCCGTTTTTACCGCCTCAATTAGTCTAAAAATCTAAATTCTCATTCTACACAAAACCATTTTAAATAGAGTCTATTATCTGATAATCAGTTGATTATCCTTACTTCTACTCGGCGATTTTTCTTGCGTCCTTTGTCTGTATCATTAGAAGCAAGTGGCTTTTTATCGCCTTGATAGTCTATCATTATTCGCTGTGTAGCGATCCCAAAAGTTTCCATTAATGACTTTACACTAAAGGCTCTTTTTTTGGATAATTCTTCGTTTTGATCGGAGGCACCAATATTATCAGTATGTCCGACTAAGAGTATTTTAGAACTTGGATTTTTGTCTAAATAGGTATTCAGGGTGTTTAAATAATCATTTAGCTGGGGAGAACTTTGGACAAGGTCCGTGTTATTATCGTAATATAAATTCAGGGGACGTATCCTTTCTACATTATTAGTGGTATTTATTATTTTCTCTTTTGGAGGTATTACGGTGAAAGGTTCATTCTTCTTTTCAAAACTAAAAGAAAGCCCATTGAATAATAGATCTCTATTAAATTTAAGATCGTGATGTATCATGGATTGGATAATAATATCTTTTTTATTTGCTCCATAGGTAATTAGCAAATTTCGAATAGCATCAGCTCTTGCGAAGCCCAAATCAAGGTATCGAGTATGATTTTGTTCGGTAGGGCTATAATTACCAGTTAAAACCACATTCCGGTCAGGATGCTTCTCTAGGTAATCTACTAATGATTTTAGGCCTTTTTCGGTTTCCCATGGAACAACGACTTTAGCGCTAGAATGGCGGAAATGGAAATTTGATTGGCTAGTGATTTTGAAATCACCGTCCATTACATTCAATACGGGTAAAACATTCGGTTGTGCGATCGTCTGGACAGGTACGCCAAATTTATTAGCATACCACCAAGAACCACCAATGAGCCAAACACCCAAGCAAAGGGATAGGAGAATAAGAAAAAGCTTACTCATATTATTCGTTTTATCATAGTACGTGAAAGTAGCTCCTATAATTGGATTATAGTAAGCTGCAAATAATAAAATATGTTCTGTGGAATGTTAGGGTAAGTGTTTCGAGTGCTTTCTTTCTGTTTTCTCTCTTGTAAATGTATAAGTTAGTTTTCTTAAAACAAAATTTTCATTAAATATTTATTTTACATATAACATAAAACTACTGACTACTACTTAGTTCTACGACTAAAATAGCTTCATTTAATCCTAAAATTCGATCTATTTTTAAATAATAATTTTCTTGCATCATAAAAGATTTCCCCAATTTTATTTCTTGAAAGTGTTGACTAATGACCTTTCCTAGGTGATGAAGTGTGAAATGTTTGTCGCTTACAAGACTTAAATAAGCAAAAAACTGAATAGTCATTTCTTTATAATAGTCTGCCTTTTGAGCTGTTACATCCTCAGGAATTTTGAATTGAAAGACCTGCCGAATACTATCACAACCGGATTGTTGGATCTCTAGTTCCATCTGGTTTTCAAAAATAATTTGCTCATAAGTTAATTGGCCTTTTTGACTAAAACTATGCTTTATCACCTTCTCATAAGAAGCGTCAAAAATGGGTTCTGCACTACCATATCGGCATTTTTCTGGAACAGAACTACAAGATAAAGCCGTACAGCCTAAAATAAATAACAGGAGATAAGGTATTCGCATATCAAAATGATGCTTTAAATTGAAAAAATGGTGGGAAAGAGCTGAAAAGTACCATTTATTAGCCTTTTCTGCTAAAACAGGGTAGAATAAGTTCCGTATTATAGAAGTAGGTCTATTTAATCATAACAATCGAACCCTGACTATCGTTATAAATTCTGAATTATTTGAGAATAATTTAATAGTGTAACAAATTAATGAAGATCGCTTTTTTTTTGCTAGTTGGCCTGTTGGCTATTAGCTGGTTAGCTTCCCTCAAACGTAAAAATACGTTAGAAGAGCGCCAACGGGCCAACCAGCTAACGGGCCAACCAGCAAATATCCTAAATTTGTTACGTACTCATAATTTAAAATAAAACCTACTAACCCAATTTGTTTAATTTTGTGGTTTTTTTATACCAATCCGATGATGAATAAAATACTAACTATTTTAAGTTTCCTACTGCTAACGCTTCACCTTTCTGCGCAAGATAAAATGAGGGTAGAGCGGGGTAATGCGGTTGACAAATCTAAACCAATCTGGAATGTCTTTGTAGATCAAGACAATCAAAAATGGGTTGGGAACTCTGAAGGCCTTTTTAAAGTACTTTCTATCAATAATGCAGTAAAAGAGCCACTGCGCGCTGATGAGTGGGCATTATTACAATATCGTAGCGGAAACGCAGATCTTCGAGTTTCTAAATCAGGCCTTAAAAAGTTTATCTCAGACCTTTCTGATATAAATACAGCTCATCTCGATGAGAAAAAACAACACCTATGGATCGGAACTACCGAAACTGGACTCTACCAATTTAGTCTTGCTCCTTTGCAATTGATCAAACATTTTACAAAAGATAATTCTGATCTAGAAGTCAACTTTATCAATTTTATTGAAATAGAGCCTTCTGGCCGAATGTGGATTGGAACCCCAGAAGGAATTGTTTGGGGACGGAACGGTCGTTGGAATCTGGATGAAAAATATCTGGCTTTTGTAGGAGTGGCTTATAATGGAAGTAAAACTTACGTCCTTTCCGAAGAATGGATTTGGGAAGTGACTGCAAAGAATAAATGGAATGAAAAAGAACTTGACCCTCGACAATTTAAAGGACTATTGATTGATGGAGAACTTGATAGTAAAAATAGACTTTGGCTGGCTTCGGAGATTGTAACTCGGATTGATCCCGAAACAGGAACGATAGAGCCTTTTGCTGCCCCAGAATATTATACCAGCGAATTTGCTGCTCAGATTAAAGTGGATCAAGATGATGCACTTTGGGTAGGAACAAGAGATAAAGGATTATTTCTGATTGAAAAAGAAGATGCTATTACGGTTAGTGCATTGGTCGAAAATCCAATTAGCTGTGGTGCTTTTGAATATGATGGTTCTTTAGCGGTAGTCGTTGAAGGAGGAAAACCACCTTATACCTATAAGTGGAACGATGTGAAAATGCAGGGCGAAAAACCTGATGGATTAGCGCCGGGTGAATATACCGTTACCGTGACTGATAGCCAAGGAAAAAACAAATCTGCTTCTGTTACGATCAATGATCCAGCGGTAAAATTGATCGTTAAACAAGATCGTCCCGAAAGTGGAATCGGAGCAGGAGATGCTGCTGCAACTGTTACGGTGACAGGTGGTGTTCCTGATTATAAATTTAATTGGGACAATCAAGAGACAAAGGCGACTGCAGAAAATTTAACTGGAGGTACGCACACCGTTACGGTTACGGATGATGCGGGTTGTTCTTCTACTGCTACGGTAGAAATTCAACAAAATATTGCAGATCTCGCTATTACGATAGAGGAAGTAACTTCATTGAATTGTGCCAACTCTAGTGAAGGATCTTTAACTGTTGGAGTAGAAGGTGGAAGGCCACCTTATAGTTTTGCTTGGAATTCTGATAAAGCAAAAGGAGATACGCCAAGTGGTTTATCTGCCGGAAATTATGAAGTCACCGTTAGTGATGATAGTGGAAAATCAAGCATCGCAAAATATGCTGTTAACGCTCCTGCTGTATTGATGTTGACTGTGGAAATAATTGCTCCAGCTAGTACTGGTAATGCAGATGGAAAAGCGAAGGTGAAAGTTACAGGTGGTACACCTCCATATTCGTACGAATGGGATACCAATGAAAAAACAGCGGAGGCTACTCAGCTAGGAGCAGGAAATCGTCAGGTAGTGGTTACGGATGCGAATGGTTGTAATACTACTGCTGGTTTTACGGTAGAAGAAAATATTCTTTCTCTGAATGCAAACATTGAAGTCTTGACGGAATTAAAATGTGCAGATACAGAAGATGGAGCTTTAAAAGTAAGTGTGAATGGCGGAAAACCTCCTTATAAGTTTAGCTGGAATAACGCAAACTTGACCGGAGAGAATCCTAGTCAATTGCCTGCTGGAAAATATACAGTTAAGGTGACGGATGCTAGTGGCAAAGCTAGCGAAGCTTCCGCTGAAATTAAAAGCCCTAAAGTATTAACGGGTGAAGTAAATGTAACCGCTTCTGCCAACCTTGGGAAAAAAGATGGAAAAGCAAAAGTGAAAGTAAAAGGTGGAACTGGAAAATATACATACAAATGGAGTAGTGGAGAGACGAAGGATCAAGCAAAAGGATTAGGGGCTGGATCTCAAAATGTTGTGGTTATTGATAAAAATGGTTGTAGTGTAAAATTTGATTTTGAAATTACCGAAGATATCTTGCCAATGAATGTAACTGCGGAAGCAACGAATACCATCAATTGTTTTGGTGAAAAAACAGGCGCGTTATTGGTCGCAGTTAATGGTGGAAAACCGCCTTATAAATATGCTTGGAAAGGGACGGATGCGGCAACAGAAAAAGCGGAGAATTTGGCTGCTGGAAAATATGAAGTGGTGGTGACCGATGCAGAAGGAACCGCTGCTACCGCAACGATAGAATTGGAAAGTCCTAAAGCAATTGAGGTATCAGCGACCGTGCAAAAGAATGCTTCAGTTGATCAAAAAGATGGAAAAGCCAAAGCCAAAGTGGAAGGTGGTAAAGGGCCTTACACTTATTCTTGGGATACTGGTGAAAAATCTGACACCGCAGAGAAACTTGGACTAGGGACACATACGGTGGATATAAAAGATAGCAATGGTTGTACAGGAACTGTAAGTGTTGAAATTACCGAAGATATATTGCCAATGAATGTAACTGCGGAAGCGACGAATTATATTAATTGTTTTGGTGAAAAAACGGGTGCATTATTGGTCGCGGTCAACGGTGGAAAACCTCCTTATAAATATGACTGGAAAGGTACAGATGCAACGACAGAAAAAGCGGAGAATTTGGCTGCTGGAAAATATGAAGTGGTGGTTACGGATGCAGAAGGAACAGGCGCTTCAATGGAAGTTGAATTAGAAGGTCCAACCGAAATTAAATTGGCCGTAGCCGTTGTACAACCTGCTACTGCCAACAATAAAGATGGAAAAGCAAAAGCGACCGTTAGTGGTGGAAAAGGGCCTTATACTTTTTCTTGGGACAATGGAGAAAAAACAGATACCGCAGAAAAACTCGGTTTGGGTGCACATACGTTGGAAATAAAAGACAGCAATGGTTGTTCTGCTACGACTAGCATAGATATTACCGAAGATATTTTACCATTAACGATATCCGTAAAAGTTGATCAAGAAATTGATTGTCATGGAAATAATTCTGGGACTGCCTCAGCCACAGTGACTGGTGGTAAATCACCTTTTAAATATACTTGGAACAATGGTCAAACGGGTGCTTCTATCGGAAACTTAGGTGCAGGAGATTATACTTTAGAAGTGGAGGATGCCAGTGGATTGAAAAAGACGGCACAGGTAAGTTTGTCTCAGCCAGAACCCTTAGGTATTGAATTGAAAAAAACACCTTCTTCTTCTGAAGTATCGAAGGATGGAAAAGTAAAAGCTACGGGAGTAGGTGGGGCCGGAAATTATCAATTTACCTGGAGCAACGCTGCTACTGGCCCAACGGCAGAAAAATTGACGCCAGGTAGTTATGAGGTTTCGGTTAAAGATGAGAATGGTTGTTTGGCAGATTTAAAATTTGAATTAAAAAGTAAGCAAATTCCTGAATTGACTGCCGCTACTTTACGTAGAGGTCAAACCATGCGATTAGAAAAATTATATTTTAAGGCAGATAGTTCGAGTATCGAACCTGCTTCTCTTCCAACAATGGATGAGCTATTTGAATTCTTGACAGAAAATGGATCTGTCGCCATTGAGATTGGTGGACATACTAATAACATTCCTTCACATGAATTTTGTGATCAATTGTCAGCAGCACGTGCCAAGGCGGTCGCTGACTATCTTGTCGGTAAAGGAATTGATCCTAAACGGGTACTCTCTAAAGGTTATGGAAAACGAAAACCTAAGTTTACGAATAAGACGAAAGATGGGAGGAAAAAGAATCAAAGGGTGGAAGTCAAGGTCTTGTCGATTTAGCGGGGAATGGAAAGTAGGTATCAGGAATTCTAAACGCGTAATACTTTGAATTATGAATGAAAATTCAAGATTGAAATCAATTCAGAGAATAACATTTGGGGAATGGTATCAATCAAGCCTAATAGTTTCTGCAGATTGGGTTGGTGGAGGAAATTTTGAAGGACAAATATCAAGACATTATTTGAGGTTTGTTGAAGATAGTAATATCGTAGAATTTCGATCAGATCTATTGGGTATCAGATTTGGAAAACCTAAATCCGGAAAAGTGATTTTGGGAAATTATATTGGGACTGATAAGGGAGCGATAAGAGTGGAATTAGAAGGGATCGGAATGATAGGATTTATTTTAGGGCTAAATAATGAATATATAGCATTTGATGTTAAATATGAAAATATGAATTATAGAACAACTATTGGTTATGAGTTGCTTCAACAAGCAAACTTAACCAAATAAAGTGCAGATGAGAGAAATAAGGATAATTAGAATTATTAACGAATAAACAGCTTCTAAGTCAAAATACTTGATAGGGTAAAAGTGATCTTAACATTAAAAGTGTTTAAAAAGCATACACCCTACCGGGTGGGCCCACCCCCTGAATTTGACCGAAGGTCTGTGTCTGCCCGCTTCACAGCGAGCCAAACCAACACCAAACTCCTGACGAAGAATATAACTTGTACAGCTTCGCCACCCTAACGCAGGACAACTCCCACTTTAGTTATGTTAGAAAAATAAAAGAAATTAAGCGCGCTGTGAACCTACTGACCGGGCAGATGGGTTCACTATAAAAAAAGGTCCTGCGTCCGCTTTAACTACTGTACTAGGTAAAACGACCTGAATGCAATTTAATAAAATGTTTTTAAATTAAAAAATAAAACACAAAATATTTTAAAATAAAAAAATCTAAAGAGAGCTAAAAGAACTATTATAAG
>CALGJS010000228.1 GCA_937927835.1 uncultured Saprospiraceae bacterium
ACTATTATGATATTTTTCATTTTAATAAAATTTAAATTGTTAAAAAAAATAATGGTACAGTAACTTTTCTGCGTTTCTAACATTTATTTTTTTTGCTGGTTGGCTTGTTGGCCAGTTGGCTAGTTAGCTTCCCACTAACGCATTTTACGATTGAGGGAAGCCAACCAGCAAACAGACTAACCAGCAAAATTACCACCTATAATAAAAAATTACCAAACCATTTTTTAAAAAACATATCTCGTTCCTAGAAAGACACTAAATTTTCGTCTTTCTACTTCTGAAATATCTTGTACTAAAGGAAATTGAATGGAGGCTTCTACCGTTACTCGTCCTTTGGCGTATTGGATACCTTGTGCGTACAACAACATAAACTCATCTATCACTGGATACCAGCTATTCTGATATTCGAAGTATAAATTGATTTGTTTGACAGGATATACAGATGGCAAAAGCGGTAAACCAAAACCAAGTTTATATCGAAACTCATCCAAATCATTGGATGGACTTAGATTAAAACCGAGTTCATTGGAAATACCATATTTGATGGATTCATATCCTGCTACCACTCCAAAATAACCATGATAATTTCCGGTACTAATTCCATCAATATCTAAGGCTTTTCCAGTCGGTAAGGTTTGTAAAGTTTTAGCGACCATTCGGAAGGTTTTACCCATTCCATCTTTTCGATAAAATTGATATTTCGCCAATAATTCCACGTCCCCTAGCCCTTGTCCATTGCCTCCATCCTGAAAGTTATAGGTAACCAAAGGAAGATGAACGGCCACCAAAGAATTGGAGGTTGGCAAATAATGAATCATTAGAGGTGCTTTGACAAAAGTCCCTCTATCTGTCTTTCTAATTTCAGTCAATGATTTTATGATCCAACTGTTTGATCCAAGCATAATCGGCTTATCAGCCGTAATCGGAGGACCTTGCGCAGTACTGTGAATACTACCTATCAACAGGAACAATAAAACCACCAACCAAGGTTGGTTTTGCATGATTTAAATTTACGGTATAGATAAAATGGGACTGTTCAATTGAGAGTATCAAAATAATTAGCTTACGCTCACATAATTAACATTGTGATTTATAAATAAATGTTAATTAGTTGACTAGTTAATCAGTCTAGTATTACGCAATGCTAATGTGATACAGATTATTGTATAGTCCCGATAAAATACGATCTCGTTTGCTACGCAAACGGATGATTTTTCTCACTATAAACAGTAAAATCTATAAAAGGAAAGACTGAATAAGAACGGGTATGTCCTGATCCAGCAAGGGAGGAATATAATTTTGATGAGGAATAATACGTTTTGCAAGATCAAGCGTTTGATCTGCGTAAAAGACCGCTACGAAAGCGGAAATAAAATTAATATTTGTTTCGGTTAGTTGTTCCGGTACGACCTTTTGGGTATCCATATCAGGAGTGACCACCATGTTTTCATTAGAGCAACAACTTCTTTGGTCATCCGCTACTATTTCGGTCGTAGGTTTTACAGAATGACAAGCGTTGCTTCCTGAATCAAAGTTGGAACAAGCTTTCTGGCAATGACTTTTCTCCGCCTTATCATGACAAGATTCTGCCGTACCAAAAAGGCTAAAGCTTTTGATCTTTCCTTGACAGTAATGTAGGTCAATAGAAAAGCCCGTTGAGGACAGCAATAACATAAACGCCATCAACAGGGAAGTAACTTTAGCTATTTTTCTAAATCTTATCACAGTGTAAAGATAACGGTATTTTCATTAAAAATGTTTTCCCTAGAATACAGAAAAAACATTACCAAGAAGATAAAAGGACAAAAGGGCTTTTTTTCTGAGAAAATTTCGTTTTCATAACTTAGACCATACGCTCACTACCAACAAGTTCTGCCACCACTCTTCCACTGGCCATCGCCGCATTCAAAGAACTATTCGCCAGATAATCACCACAGCAATAAATACCATCATAAGGAGTAATCATATCTATGGCAGATTGGTATTTTAAGTCTGTCACCTTAGGCAAGGCTTTTTTGATATGGAACATTTTCAATAATTCTCCTGCTTCAATTTTACAGTGCGTTGCTAATTCTTCTTTTACTTGTTGAACCATATCTGCGGCGGATAAGTCGTGATTTTTAACCACCGTTACGGAAAGAATCGCAGTATTTTCTTCGCCTTTACTTCCGTATAAATCCTCTAGGTAATGGAAATTATTGACCATCGTTTCTTTACCAGGCAATAGACCAATGATCGGATCTTCTAAAACGGATTTTGGAGATTGGAAATATAAGTTATAGCAAGATTTCCATTGGGTAGGTTTAAGATTTTTTTTGATAAAAAACGGAGATGGATCTGTAGCGATAATAATTTGTTCAGCTGGTAGCACTTCTCCTGATTCTAAAAAAACTTTATGATCTTCAATTCGATTGACCACTGCTTTAAAACGAATCGTTGTGCGGGTCAATTGATCGGCCAATTGGTCCGGAATTGCTTGCATACCTTTGCGAGGAATGGCTGCGTATCCTTTGCCAAACATTTTATAAACAAACTCAAACATTCGGCTCGAAGTCTCTAAATCTTCTTCTAGATAAATACCTGCAAAAAATGGTTGAAAAAAGTCTCCGATCATTTCCTCAGAAAATCCATATTCTTGTAGAAAAGCTAGGGTTGTCATTTCAGGTGCAGCGAAAATATTTTCCATGCTTTTCTTTTTCAGGGCCAAAGATAGTTGTAAAATCAATCGTTTATCATTGATTGATCCTACGTCTGCAAAAGTGGTCGGCCAGAGAAAGGAAACATCCCGCATCGGATCACCAATTTTTTCCATTTTCCCATTTTTAAAAATCACACTACCGGGCAAAAAATTGATCAAATCTAATTTTTCATAATCAAGATAATGTTTTGCCTCGGGATATTCGGTCAATAATACTTGGAAACCATGATCGGCTGGAAAACCATTTAGATCGTCAGATTTGACTCGTCCACCTACTCGATCGGTTGCCTCGAGAATGGTTGATGTGTATCCTGCTTTCTCTAATTCAATGGCTGCTACCAAACCGGAAACTCCAGCACCGATGATAATTGGATTCTTCATGATTTTTTGTAATGAATAATAGGATAATGAATAATTAATAATGACACTTCTGACGTGTTTTCCAGACGATTAATTAATAATGGTTGCGTTCCAATATAAGTCATTGCTCTTCTGGAGCATTTTCTTTATGAAGTTGTTTAAGAATTCCCAAAGCAGCTGAAAACTAGAGAAAATTGTTCAAATTGAGCCTCTTTTTTGAGTGCGTAGCCGCGCTACGGACGAGAAAAAAGGCGAAAAGTTGGATAACTTTATCAGTTCGCAAGCAATTTGGGAGTTTTTAAACAACTTCTATTAGAATTTTTACAAACCTAAAAAAACTGGAATATACACACTACTTGGAATATGGCTATCCTAGGTTCTTAAAATAGTTTTTGTAGATTTTTTTTCGGGGATAAAAGCCCAGAAACATTGCGGGGTATAATAGCAAAGATAGGATAAAGTTAGTGCCAGAAAAAGTAATGTCATCAATTATTACAGAATTGTTTTCGTCCACTCGCTCTACGATATGGTGATGTGTCCAACTTTTAAGTGGCCAGGGAAGTTTTACACCTACATCAATAAACCAAGCACGCTGATCAGTCACTTCGTCTTCTACGATATCGCTGATCCATTCAGCTTTCACAGGACTAATAAATTGAATGTGGACTTTGTCTCCTTTTTGAGAACCTGTAAATTCTTTGATTACCATTTCACCGATAGGCGGCTTAAGTGCTTCGAAAAGACGTCGGTCAAAAGCGGCCATGACTTTTTTATAATTTCCGGAGACAGGTGTTTTTAAGACTAGATTCATTTTTTATACTATATTTTCATAGGGAACAGGTTACGGGGAGAATTGTTGAGGTGGACTTATAATGACGAAGTTGGTAGGTATTACTTAACTGAGCATTTGATATTTTGTCAAATATCGCATAGCATGAATATTTCCAATGAAAGTATCTTGAAAATAAAATTTTAAAATTATTTGTGTTTTATTTTTTATTTATAAAACAATTTATTAACTTGCGATCAGGTTGTCCTAGCTAGTACAGAAGCGAAGACAGATGCAGGATTTTTTAATTTTTAGTGAATCCATCTGCCCGGCCAGCAGGTTCACAGCGCGCTTATTTTTTAGATTTTTTTACATAACTAAAGTGGGGTTTTGTCCTGCGTTAGGGTGGCGAAGCTGTACAAGCTCATAGACTTCGTCAGGAATTTGGTGTTGGTTTGGCTCGTTGCAAGGCGAGCAGGCACAGACCTTCGGTCAAATTCAAGGGGGTGGGCCCACCCGGAGGGTGTAGTGTTTTATTCTCAATATTATTGTTTAATTGCTAATTTTTACACTGGCTGCAATCCTTCGACCTGCTCAATCCTACGCGTTCGTTCCTTCAAAAAAGCGATCACCTCTTCATCAGATTTATAGACATCATTAATATTCACAAAATTACTCGCCAGTTTATCATAGCGTTTTAGCATCAACCAAAGCCAAACTTCTTGAAAATCCATTCCTACAAAAACAATCGCTTTATTCTCCACGTACTTGTCTTTGTTCTTTATAAAATCAGTCGGCATATCTGTCCAATGACGGTGAGGACTTAAGTGATGACCGATATGGTATCCATCATTAAAACAACGACGATTGTAAAGACTATTTATGCAAGTGATACTATTTCGATAATTATTAGCAGGATCATTGGCATCAATAAAAGCATGTTGTCCCCAGTTTCCAGCCATCATCGAAAATCGAATAAGGATGAACGGAACAATAAAAACGATCATCGTCGCCTGCCAGCTAATAAAACAAAGTACCCCCGCTAACAATAAGAAACTAAATTCTCCACGCACCACTCTCCTGATAAAATCTGATCGTTCTCGTTTTTTAAAATAATTGATTAATTCTAAAACGCCAATAAATAAAAAGACTCCGAAATAATGCATAAACCCACGGAAGCTATCTCGTTGGTATTTCATAGTCGAAGACTTGTCCGCTTCCATATTATTTTCAGCATGATGCATTCCGATATGGTGACTAAAATAAGTCTCAGGCGACTGCCCCATAAAAGGTCCTAATATCCAAGGAATATAATGATTGCCCCAATTATGTTCGCGCTTAAAAAATGGTCGGTGACTGGTGTTGTGCAACATCAATGTATAAGGACCCAAAAAGTAAACTAGCATTATCAAATATGCAACCGAAGCTCCGCCCCAATACCAACCAGAAAGGAGATTGGTATATAATAAAATCGCAAAAGGAATTTGGATAAAAGTAACTTGTAGACAAAGCCAGATAAAAGGTAAGTCCCGCTCGTCACGAATCAAGTGCAGAAAAAATTTCTCCAGTCCATTATAACTCGTTTTCTTCTCAAAGGTAGGATCGGTGATTTTCTCTAGTTTGACCATAGTAGGGAGTTTTGATTGGTTGAGTTTTGGGTTTTGAGTTATTTAAACTTAATTCCTTATTTCAACTAACATTAATTGGATGGCAAAGATAGAGAAAAACTGTTAAAGAAAAGCGGTATGAGCCTTGTTCAAGCTGTCAGGATAAGGTAAAAAGTCGGGGTATCTTTGTTCATGAAAATTTCGAATCAAGCGCAGAAACAGAGGAGCTAGTAGAAACCCACAATCAATATTCCTTATTGGATATTCGCTATTGAATATTGATTTTCTGCTAAAACCGCATCGTAAAGACCGTTCCTTCTTCTGGTTCGGAGAGTACGGCCAAGCTTCCTTTGTGCATTTGCATGATTTGTCTAGAAAGGCTGAGCCCAATTCCAGAGCCTTCTTTTTTGGTGGTAAAAAAGGGCATAAATATTTTTCCCATTTTTTCTTCGTCGATACCCGACCCGTTGTCTACCACACGAATAACGGGAGACTTATTGGAAAGACGTTCGAGTCGTAAGATAATTTCAGGATCTTTTTGTTCACCAGCGACGGCTTCAATAGCATTTTTCACCAAATTGATCAATACCTGTTCAATGAGTCCCGGATCGGCTTCAATAAGCACGGGCCTTTCAGGTAAAACCATTTTAAAATCAATGCCTTTTTCAATAAACACCGGACGGAATAACATCTCTACTCGACGGAGCATCTCTCGTGCATCGACGGTCTCAAAGGTAGGCAAAGGTACTCGAGTTAAATTTCGGTAGGTTTCGGTAAATTTCAAGAGTGCTTCACTACGTCGATTAATCGTTTTTAGCGCCAATCGAATATCTTGTAATTCGGGTTCGGTCAACGGTTCATCTTCGCGCAACATCCCTTCCATAGTCGTAGCAAGAGAAGCGATTGGTGTAACCGAATTCATGATTTCATGGGTCAATACTCTGATAAGTTTTTGCCAAGAAATTAGTTCCTGCTCTTCTAGTTCTCCATGAATATTCTGTAAAGAGACCAATTTAAAAGCATTGTTTTTCATTTTAAACTCCACCGCTTGCAATGATAATTGTAGCAACTCATTGTTTACATTTATTTTTACTAACTCACGGTCACCATGCTCTAGTTTTTTGATAGTTTCAAAAAGGACATCGTCTACTTGTTTTAAATAATAAACATCTAACAAATATGGTTTTTTTAGAATTTCCTTTAAGCGCTTATTCATTAAAACCACTTTATCATCTTCATCAAAACACAATAAACCTACATCCACATTCTCTACTATTGTTTGAAGGTAATTATGATTCGCCTCTTGTTCTGAACGAATATTTAAAAACTTCTCATTGATTTGATTAAATGCTTCATAAAGTTCTCCAAAGGTTTTTCCTTTATGATGTCCAGAATAAGTAGCAGAAAAGTCTTCGTATTTTATACCTAATAAAAAAGAAGTAAAATCTCGATTGGTCTGATCAACATATCGAATAATCTGCCAGATGACTCCCACTAGAATTAATCCTAAAATAAAAATCGTAACATAGTGATCCGTATTTTGATAAAAATAAACCAACGCTAACACCAACCCGATTAAGAGCAGTAAGCGAAGGAAGAGATTGAATTTGAAGTTTTTAAGCATTTGTGGTTGTTGAATTATTGAATTGTTTAATCGTTTAACCTGCCGGCAAGCAGATCGTTGAATTGTTGAATCGCGTTAGAAATTATTTTTATAAAATAAAAATAAAACAATTCAACGATTCAACACATCAACAATTCAACACCTAGAGTCCGTGTTTTTCCATTCTGCGATAAAGTGCCGCTCTAGTAATTCCGAGTTCTAGGGCTGCTTTGCTGATGTTTCCTTTGTGTTTGGTGAGTGTTCTTTTGATGGCCCATTGTTCCAATTCTTCTAGATTATAATTTTCAAGAGAAGCAGTTTTTTCGGCATCATTAGATTTTAAAAACATAAAGTCTTCTGGTTGTAAAGAATTTCCTTCACTAAGAATGACGGCTCGTTCCACTGCGTGTCTCAACTCTCGGATATTACCAGGCCAAGCATAGTCCAACAATTTACTTTTGGAAGATGTGGAAAGTTTTAATTCTGACTTCTGATATTTTCGAGCAAAAGTATTTAGGTAATGCTGACTTAACAAAGTAATGTCTTCTCCCCTTTCTCGTAAAGCAGGTAACATTAATTCTACGGTATTAATTCGATATAAAAGATCTTGTCGAAAACGTCCTTCTTTCACCATTTCGTACAACGGCATATTGGTCGCACAAATTAATCGAATGTCTACATCCTGTGATTGGCTCGATCCTACTTTTTGAATTTTTCTATTTTGTAAAACGGTCAACAATTTCGCTTGTAAAGGTAGAGATAGGTTTCCTATTTCATCTAAAAATAAAGTTCCACCAGAAGCAACTTCGAAACGTCCAGCCCGATCCTGATATGCATCCGTAAAGGCTCCTTTTACATGACCGAACAATTCACTTTCAAATAAAGACTCCGGAATAGCACCTAGATCTACACTAATAAAAACTTCCTCTGATCGCGGAGAAGCGCGATGTAAGGCGCGCGCGATCAATTCTTTTCCAGTACCATTTTCTCCCAGAATTAAAATATTCGCATCTGTTTTTCCAACTTTACCAATCGTTTTAAAAACTTTTTTCATCGGTTCGGACTCACCGATGATTTCCGTAAAGGGTTGATCGATGGTATCAGAAAGTACTTTTTGTTTTTGTTCCAGCTTATTGACGGTACGACGCGTTTTATTTAATTCATAAACAGTCAGGATAGTGGACAGTAGTTTTTGGTTTCGCCAAGGTTTTTCTACAAATTCAATCGCCCCTAATTTAATCGCTTCTACCGCCAAGTCTACATCTGCGAAAGCGGTAATCACAATTACACTTGCATCGGGTTTGAGTTCTAAGATTTTTTCCAACCAACGAAGACCATCGTTACCACTTGTTTCTCCTTTCCGATAATTCATATCTAAAAGAATAACATCATAGTTTTCTTTACGAAGCAGTCGAGGAATAAGATTAGGATTATGCTCGGTATGTACCAGAGCAACTTGGTTGCGTAAAAACATTCGAAGAGACAAGAGAATATCCTCTTCATCGTCAATGATCAGCACTTTTGCGGGTGAGGCCATGTTTCCATATTTGGTGGTTAGTTATAGAATTTGTTTAACAATGGTACGGTAAATTTCCTAAGCAAATAAATGAATTATTACCTATCAGTTTCTTTGAAAAATTACTGTCCCATTAGATATTCAATCAAGCTAATTTAGCTAAATCTTCTAGGACAAAGACTATAAAAGAATAAATAAGTTGCAAAAAAATGTTCATTAACGAACACTTTCCGTCCGTTAATGAACGCCCCAAATTTCAAATGACAAAAAAAAATGAATACAAATATTTGATAACCAGATAGTTATACTTTTGGCATACCCATTGAAAAGAAGTAAATAAATCGAACAGATTTTTTCTTTCAGAATAAATAAAATGAAAGCAAGCTTAGGAATAGCTGACAAAACCAAACTTAAAAGAAATTCCAAATTTATGGATAAGAAAATAGAAAAGAAAAGATTTCAAATAAAGAAGATCCTACCTGCGATTTTAGTCATTGGGGCCTTTGTTTTTTTAATTTCTGCTATCTATCGAGACTCAGGAACTAGTAGACTGAATGTTGATAAGGAAAGATTGTTGATTGATACTATTCAGACCGGACCGTTCCAAGAGTTTACGCCCATTACCGGAGTGGTTCAACCTATCAAGACCGTTTATATCGGTGCACTCGAAGGCGGACAGGTGGAAGAGATTTTTGTAGAAGATGGTGCTTTTGTAAAAAAGGGGCAACCGATTTTACGATTGTCTAATTCGGATTTGCAAGTGAGTTATTTAAATCAGGAAGCAAATATTGTTTCTCAAATTAATCAGATTCGATCTAGTAGTATTATGATGGAAAATCAAAGTCTATCATTACAAGAACAAGCACTCGACGCTGATTATCGCCTTATTCAATCTAAAAGAAAATTAGACCGTAATCGTGATTTGGCAAAAGACGAAATTATTTCTAAAGTAGAATTTCAAGAAAACGAAGACGAATTTAATTACTTAAAACGTCGTACTCAACAACTTAAAAAGAATCTAGCCAAAGACTCCATGTTTCAGGATTTTCAATCTCAACAAATGGCTACTACCCTAGATCTTATGCAACGAAATCTAGCGATCTCTAAAGCAAGTTTAGAAAACTTAATTATCAAAGCACCCATTGATGGACAACTCTCAGCACTCGATAAAGAGATTGGAGAATTGATTTCAAAAGGAGAAAAAATTGCTCAGATTGACTTACTAGATAATTTTAAAGTCAGAGCTAGAATCGACGAATTTTATATTTCTCGAATCTTCCCTGGACAAACGGGTTCCTTTAAATTTGCTAATGAGGTTTATGAATTAATTATCAAAAAAATCTACCCCGATGTTACCAATGGTACTTTCGAGGTAGACCTAGTCTTTACCGGCACTCCTCCTAAAACCATCAAAAGAGGTCAAACAGTTAGCATTCCACTATCACTTAGTACCGAGACACAGGCAGTCCTCCTAGAACGTGGCAGCTTCTACCAAACTACCGCAGGAAATTGGGTATATGTACTCGATCCAGCAACGAATAAAGCGTATAAAAAAGAAATCAAAATCGGCCGACTAAATCCTAAATATTACGAAGTAATTCAGGGACTTAAACCCGGCGATATCGTGATCACCAGCAGCTACGAAAACTTTAATGAGAAAGATGAACTGGTATTGAAATAATTAGGTGTTAATTGGTTAATTGGTTAATTGGTTAATTGGTTAATTGGTTAATTGGTTAATTGGTTAATTGGTTAATTGGTTAATTAGTTAATTAAAATACAACTAATCAACTAATCAACTAATCAACTAATACAACTAATACAACTAATACAACTAATACAACTAATACAACTAATACAACTAATCAACTAATACAACTAACAAAAATAAACAACCAAAACACTAATTAACTATATAAATCAACCAACACAACCAATAAAAAATGATTCGAACTAACAAACTCAAAAAAGTCTACCGGACCGAAGAAATAGAAACTACGGCCCTTAACGAAGTAGATTTGCACATCCAACCAGGAGAATTTGTATCCATTATGGGACCATCTGGTTGCGGAAAATCCACGCTTTTAAACATCTTAGGATTGATTGATAATCCTAGTGGTGGTGAGTATTTCTTTCTCGATGAAGAAGTGAGCAAATACTCGGAGCGACAACGTTCTAATTTGCGTAAGCACAACATCGGATTTATTTTTCAGAGTTTTAATCTGATTGATGAACTCAGTGTATATGAAAACGTGGAGCTACCAATGTTATATACAAAAGTTCCTGCCGGAGAGCGAAAGAAAAGAACGGAAGAACTACTGGAAAAAATGAACATGATGCATCGTAAAAATCACTTTCCACAACAGCTTTCTGGTGGTCAGCAACAACGAGTCGCGGTGGCTCGAGCGATCGTGAACAATCCCAAAATAATTTTAGCGGATGAGCCTACGGGCAATCTCGATAGTTCTAATGGCGATGATGTAATGAAAACACTCGCTCAACTGAACCAAGAAGGAACTACCATCATCATGGTGACGCACTCCGCTTATTGTTCCGAATTTGGAAATAGAGTAGTACGGTTACTAGACGGACAGATTGTCAGCGAAAATACCATCGCGAAATACCGGATTTAATCATCCTCCGAGAAGTGACTTAACAACTTCAAAGCTATTAAAACTAAAACCTCAGGACCAAAACTTTCATCATGCTAAAACATAATCTGCTCTTTCTCTACCGTTCTGCTTTAAAGTACAAAGGGACCTTTGCGATCAATTTGATTGGCCTTTCGATTGGACTGGCTTCTGCGCTCTTAATTTACCTTTGGGTAAATGCAGAATTAGCAATGGATCATCTACACAAGTCCGAAGATCGAATGTATCAGGTGATGTGTAACTTTGATTATTCAGATAATCTTAAAACACAAAAAGGGGTTCCAGATTTGGCGGCCAGAACCATGAAAGCAGAAATGCCAGAAATCGAATATGCAGTAACCACTATTCCGACTGAGTGGTTTAAGAACATCAATATTTCCGTAGCAGAAAAAAACCACAAAGCAACGATAAAGTTTGCCGAAAAAGATTACTTCAATATATTTTCTTTCGACTTAATAGAAGGAACACCTGATCAAGTTTTAGCAAATCCAGATGGATTGGTGGTTACCGAATCATTAGCCAAAAGGCTATTCAACACGACCGAAGGAATCATCGGCAATTCTGTTGAATTTCAAATTATGGAATTTCAATCCAGCCAAAAAATTACTGGAATTGTTAAAGACTTACCCGATAATACGACGGAGAATTTTGAGATGATTATTCCCTTCGAAAAATGGCTACAACTAAGTAAAAGTCTGGAACGTCCAGTGCAGTGGGAGAACTACGGACCAGAAGCGGTGATTGTCCTAAAAGAAGGTACACAACTCCAGTCTATAGAAAAACCAATAGCCAATTTTCTAAAAAGTAAGGTCGAGACGAATGCTAGTCTTTGGTTACAACCTTACGCAGATCAGTATTTACATGGTACTTATGAAAATGGCCGTTCGGTAGGAGGTAGAATCAGTTATGTTTGGTTGTTTTCGCTGGTCGCCTTATTTCTAGTAATTATGGCTTGTATCAATTTCATTAATCTTTCTACGGCCAAAGCTACCCGAAAGATAAAAGAGATCGGTATTAAAAAAACAATTGGGGCAAATCGCAAACAACTGATTATTCAATACCTAAGTGAATCCATTATCATCAGCGCTATTGCAGCGATACTAGCGGTCGTTATGGTGCAAACCATCCTACCCTATTTTTCAGAGATAACCACCAAAGAATTAGCACTTTCTTTTAGTCCTAAATTCTTCCTCACGATAGTTGCCACGACGCTCCTGACCGGATTATTAGCAGGTCTATATCCAGCGATCTATCTTTCCGGTTTCACCCCTTCGATTATGTTTAAAGGAATGCTTCAAAGATCGGGAGGAGAAGCACAAGTACGTAAAGGGTTGGTTATTTTTCAATTCGCATTATCCGTGTCTTTGATCATTGGCGTATTTGTGATGAATCAACAGATTCGTTTTATCCAATCACAAAAAATGGGATACCAAGAAGAGAATATTATTTACTTTAATAAAGAAGGAAAAGCAGCGACCAACGCTTCTGTTTTTTTAGAAGAATTAGGCAAACAAAAAGGAGTACTCAGTGTCACCATGGCTAATTCAAATTTCACCAACCCTTCTGCCAACAGTACTACTTCTGGAGTTAGATGGCCTGGAAAAGATCCAAATACCAATGTCGAAATTGCGAATAATTCTGTAGCTTTTGATTTTCTAAAAACCTTAGAAATACCTCTACTCGAAGGTCGTAGTTTTTCAAAAGAATTTGGAAATGAAAGAGAAAAATTACTGCTCAATGAAGAAGCCGTGAAAGTAATGGGACTCACCGAACCAATCGGTACAACTATAAATATTTGGGGTGACGATTATCAAGTGATTGGTGTTACAAAAGATTTCCATACCAACTCTTTCCACAAACGTATCAGTCCTGCTTTTATTTGGATTAAACCTGATCATACCCAGGAAGTGATGGTAAGAATTGCTGGTGACCAACAAGCAGCAACGATTGCCGGACTACAAGATTTCTACGAATCTTTTACTGGACAAACACTTGAGTTTAAATACCTAGACGAACAACTAGCGGAAGCCTACGCATCTGAGATGCGCGTGTCTACCCTTTCACAATACTTTGCTGGACTGGCTGTCTTTATCGCCTGTTTAGGTCTTTTTGGTCTTGCTGCTTTTACAGCAGAAAGAAGAACCAAAGAAATCGGAATACGAAAAACACTTGGCGCTACTCGCGCTGGAATCGTACTCTTATTATCAAAAGATTTTACCAAAATGGTACTGCTCGGAATTATCATTGCCATCCCACTGAGTTACTATGCTGCCAACACTTGGCTAGAAGGATTTGCCTACCATACAGAAATTGGAATACCCGTTTTCTTAATAGCAGGATTGATCGCTTTGTTTATCGCTTGGGTAACTATCGGCTTCCAAGCCATCCGAGCCGCTAGCGCTAACCCCATTGAAAGCTTAAAGAATAGCTAACCAACTAAAACTAAAAAACCATGCTTACTCATTATTTAAAATCTGCTGTTAGAAATCTATTACGCCAAAAGCGTTTTTCGTTCATCAACATTTTTGGACTCGCCTTGGGTATGTCCATCTGTTTACTAGTCTACGTCTTTGTACGCTATGAAACTAGTTTTGAAAAATCCTTTGCGGACTACGAAGACATCCATAGATTGACTGCATTGTTTACAGGTGATGAAGAGGAAGAATGGTTGGCCATCACTCCTTATCCATTGGCTCCAGCTGTGGCAGCAAATGTTCCTGAAGTAAAGGCAGCTGCTCGCTTAGAGTCAGCATGGAGAGAAACACAATTTGAATACAATAACGTTTCTCGTTACCTCGACAGTTATGCTTATGTAGACACTAGTTTCTTCCAAGTATTTGCTTATGAGTTTATTTCGGGTAATCCGAATTCTGTCTTGAAGGAACCCAATGATGTTATCTTAAGTGAAGGAATGGCTACCCAATTTTTCGGGAAAGAAAATCCGATTGGACAAGTGATTAAATTTAATAATAAAAAAGATTTAAAAGTTGTAGGAATTTTCAAGAAACCTGCCAGCAACAGTCATATTGATTTCGACATTTTTATTCCTTGGAGAAATCGAACCAGTGGAGAAACCCAATGGGATAATATGCTTAACTATTATAGTTATGTAAAATTACACCCTGGAACGGATCCTATCAGTTTTGATAAAAAAATGAATCAAACTGCTCGCACAGGATTCAGCACTTCCTCCGATGCAAATGAAAAATTAGAAGTACTTTTCGCTAGTCAACCAATCAAAGATATTCATCTCCATTCTCATCTTGATGGAGAAATAAGTGCGAATAGTTATCAGTTTTATATGCTTATTTATCTAATGGTAGGTTTTGCAATTTTATTTATTGCCATTATCAATTTCACCAATCTTTCTACTGCTCGCTCCGCCAATCGCGCCAAAGAAGTTGGCGTAAGAAAAGTAGTCGGTGCAAGTCGTTGGGAATCTTCCATTCAGTTTTTAGTTGAATCGATCTTACAAAGCATCGTCGCACTCCTCCTGGCTTTTTTACTTGCGGAGATCATGCTTCCATTCTTCAATAGATTATTAGATCTAGAACTAACAATTTTAAAAGATACGCCATTATTTATTATTGGTTTTGGAATATTACTTTCGATAGTTGTGGGATTAATTGCGGGCATTTACCCTGCTCTTTTCCTTTCCGGTTTTTCTCCCATCAAAGTATTAACTGGAGATTTTTCAAAAAGTAAAGACAGTGCTCCTTTACGAAAAGGATTGGTCATCGCTCAATTTTCTATTTGCGCTGCCTTGATCTTATTCTTAGGAATTGTATTTCAACAACTCAACTATATCACCAGCAAATCTTTGGGTTTTAATCCTGAACAAATTATGGTTATTCCATTGCAAAATAGCAAGCTACAATTGTCTAGCGCTCAGGCTGAATTATCTAGAATACCAGGGATCGAAACCGTCAGTTTTGCCAATCGATTACCCGGTGAAGAGATGGGAGGTAACGGTTACCAAATTGGCGAAAAAACTGCCATCTTAGATTTCAATCGAGTAGACGAAAATTTTATTGATGCATTAGATATAAAACTAACTGCAGGTAGTTTTTTCACTGCTACAGACATCCGTGATTCAGTTAGAAAATTTGTGGTAAATGAATCTTTTGTAAATTTTTACAATATCAAAGATAATCCGATTGGTCAACGAATTTCCAATCAAAATGGTGTCATCATTGGTGTGGTCGAAGACTTCCATTGGAAAGGATTCAACGAATCTATCACACCTTTTGTCATGCACGAACTGAATGATCCTTACCTTCCAAAAGCGATTGTAAAAATTAATTCTAAAGACCTACCATCAACAGTTAAAGCCATCCAAAAAAACTGGGCAGCACTCGAGCCTGGCTATCCATTCCGATATAGTTTTTTAGATGCAGACTTCGGAGCACTTTTCAAAGGATACCAAAATTTTGGAAAAGCGCTCGGTTTCATTACCCTACTCATTGTTTTTACCGCAGCGCTTGGTCTCTTTGGTTTAGCTGCCTATACCGCAGAACAACGCAATAAAGAAATTGGAATTAGAAAAGTACTCGGTGCCAGCATCAGTCAAATTATGATTTTGATCACCAAAGATTTTATGTACTTGGTTTTGATCGCATCAGTTGTAGCACTTCCCGTTGGATACTTCATTGCAAAAAAATGGCTGACTGGTTTTGCTTACCAAGCACAGATTAATGCCTTCCCATTTTTAGCAACGATCATTACCATCTTGGCCATTAGTATGCTAACCGTTAGCTGGCAAGCCTTCCGCGCCGCCTCCATCAATCCAGTTAGTGCAATAAAAGACGAATAAGCTAAAAAATTCTTATTCACATTCACATTCTTATTCACATTCTTATTCAAAAGCTATGTTTTACAATAATTTAAAAATTGCATTTCGAACTCTAATAAAAAATAAAACCTACACCACTATTAACATGGTAGGACTCATGGTAGGAATTGCTGCCGTACTTCTCATCTATCGGATGGTTAGTTATGAACTGAGTTTTAATAAAGATTTTGTGCACCATGATCGTATCGTTCGAGTAGTCGCTACCGACCCTGGAGATGTCAGCGAAAAAAACCTTTCTATTTGTATTCCAGTTGCTGCCATGCGCGCCATCAGAACCGACATTCCGCAATTCGAAAAAGTAGCTCGAATTCGAGAAACATGGACTACCCTAACCGTTCCTGGAGAAAATGGAGCAATACCTAAAAGAAAGTTTTCCACAGGGCGAGAAGAAATCTCTTTTTTTGTTGATCCAGAGTTTGATGATATTTTTAAACTCACTTGGCTAACCGGCAATAATATCCAAGCCTTAGGTGAACCCAGCAATATTATGCTCTCTAAATCTTGGGCAGAAAAACTTTTCGACAACTGGGAAAATGCCACAGGAAAAATGGTCAAGATAGACAACTTTATTCCGCTGACGGTACAAGGAGTTTATGAAGACTTACCAAACAATACGGATTTTCCACTGAATTTTTTGATCAGTTATCCTACTTTAGAATTAAGTCAACATCGAGACTATCTTGGACTCTCTCCCGATGATAGTTGGGGCAGCTGTAGTTCTAATAATCAAGTCTATGCACTTTTAAATAAAGAGGACCAGATGAATGCCGCCAATGCATCGCTGGCCAACATTGGGAAAGACAATTATAATCCGGCTTCCAATGGCAAACGAAAAATCCATGTAGCACAACCTTTTTCTATGTTACATTATGATGATGAATTACAAAACTCAGGAAGAAGTCGAACGCCTTATTTCTATATTAATATTCTTATTTTCATCGGCATTATAATTTTATTAATTGCCTCCTTTAATTTTATCAACTTAGCGACTTCACAAGCTACCCAACGAGCCAAAGAAGTCGGTGTCCGTAAAACCCTTGGTGGTCGTCCCAGTCAACTCATCGCACAATTTATGAGTGAGACCGCCATCATTGTAGGTCTTGCCATTGTTTTAGGAATGGTCTTGGCAGAATTTGCCCTTCCTCTATTGCAGTATGTTTCAGATGTTCCAAATGACAAACCTTTTTTAAGCGACCCTAGTATTTGGTTGGTACTCTTAGGGATTTTTCTGATCGTAACTTTATTAGCAGGTCTTTATCCAGCGTTTGTACTATCTAGTTACCGTCCGGTAGAAGCACTTTCTAGAAATATTAAAACACGAAGTCTTGGTGGCATCAACTTGCAAAGAAGTCTGGTCGTGGCACAATTTGTCGTGTCTTCGATTTTGATCATCAGTGCCATGATTACAATCAAACAATTAGATTTTATGCAAAATCAAGATCTTGGTTTTGACGAAGAACTCGTGTATACTTTCGGAATCAACACAGATAGTCTTTCTTTAAGTAAGCATTCTGCATTAAAGAATAAACTAAAAGCATTACCAGATAT
>CALGJS010000229.1 GCA_937927835.1 uncultured Saprospiraceae bacterium
TGAAAAGGCAACCAAGTTTTTCGAGAATCGAGCGCAAACAATAACTGTTTTACTTGCAATTCTTCCGTAAGGGTATTTGCGCTGATCATTCGATGAGGTCCGATAAAGAATTCCTTTTTTAAGGTAATAGGCAACAAACCAGTTACCAATTCGATTTTATGATTCGCACCTTCCAGATGTAAAGGCCTTCCCGTGATCTGATTGATTAAGATAGAAAAACTGGCTTCGGTATAGGCAATAAATTTAGCTTTGACCAAAACCATATCTCCTAGTTCAGTCGTTGCTGAAAAATCGAACTGTTGAATCACCGATGATTGAAAAAGCGAAGGAGCGTTGGTGGCCAGGGTGCTTTTTAGATCATTAGGTAGTGTAAATAATTTTAAGTCAGGTTCATCTAAATTGACCACCCGCTCTTTTTGTCCTCCAAGGGTTTTTAGTGCAATATTTTGAACGGTGATCAATCCCATTTTTCGGGGCTGATCAACAACCTCGGTTACGGCTTCATCTTTTACCGTCGCAAGGGTTAAGTTTAAAAATCCTCTTCGAATATCTAAAACAACTGGATGTCCATTTTCATCCTTGGCATTTAAAAGTTTTTGATTGGGTCCACTGGTAATTTCTTGGATGACGATACCGTTGGGAAGACGAAGAAGGCTTCGTGTTTTTTTAAGATAAAGCTTTGGTCGTTCTCCGAAATAAGCAATACCTACCTCGGTATGATAGTGCGCTGGATCAGCAATCCGATTAGGAATCAATTCATCGATGGTGAAAATTTTATCTTCGTCCTCGTCGTAGACTTTTTCTTTTCCATTTACTTGGATGTTTCGGACGCTAGATTGATTTACTTGAAAGACAGTGTTTTCTATTGCGCCAATTTTTTGGTCGGGTAGGCCCGCTAATGCTAGTGGATTTCCATCCAAATCAATCATAAAAATTTCCTGCTCTCGTTGACAAGCGACGACGGATTTATTTTTTATTTGAGTGATGGTATTTGACAATAAAAAAACGGGTTGTTCCTGACAGGAGAAAACCTCGGAAGAGTCGTTGCGAACTGCATACTTATTTTGAGCACTGGCAAAGAATTCAAAGGTCTGTCCTTCCAGTTGTGCCGATCCAAGATAATCGTTGATCAACTCGTTATTGATAAAATACGGTTTTCCTGTTTTTTCAAATAAAAATCTTTTTTGATGCAAACCGATCTGTACTTCCTGTAGTTGCTCGCCGTTGGTAAATTTGATGGCTTGATTGCCCAAGCTGGTGACCTTTTCTCCATAGAGACTAATAATGTTCAATTCTCCATCCATGACGATTCGTCCTGCTTGAATCAAACAGTGACCCGCAGAAATAATAATTTTCTTGTCGAGGAAAGCAACAGATTGTCTACTCACTTTTTGTTCTAAAGAAACCAAAACGTCATCTTGCAAAAATACCGTTGGCCATAATCGATATCCTTCAATACCATACCATTCTCCGCTTGGATACTTTCGATAGAATTGTCCTTTGATCGGTTCTAGAAAATAGTCTATCCAATTTTCAGAATCTGGAATCGGTTGATTATTAAAATCTCTGAAATAAACCTTATCCTCTGTTTCTAAAATAAGCAGTTCACTCTTCGGCGGAACCAATCCACGAATCACCATTTTACCACCAATCTTATATTTTGCTTTCGCTTCTTTTTTTACTTCCGCTAGTTGATATACTTCCACCAATTCTTCCGTCAACCAGACCACTAGAATATCCCCAAATACCTTGGCCGCCGCCACCGTATTTCCATCAAACACCTCCCCTTTCTTTATCCCAAAGTCCTTCATGATTAGTTAATTAATAATGAAAAAATTAATAATGAATAATGCCTGCCTACCGAATAAGGTATGGTCTCTTCTGACGCGTTGGTAAAATACAATATATGGTATTATTCATCATCACATTTTTTATTTTAAAAAGAACAGAAACCAAGCTCTTTATTTAACAACCCATATTCCGCAATAATCAATTACACGATAAAGGGCATTATTAATTATTCATTAAAACATTATTCATTAAATAATTCAATCCATCTCCTTCCGCTGCTGTTTATAAGTTCTACTCATCAACAACACCAATTCATGAATCGCTTTTTCAAAATCATCTGTTTCTACAAAGTTTCCTTCCCCAAAAACAGGCTCCATAAAAGCACCGTCTTCTTCTTCGTTTTCTGGTTTAACAAAGATACCTTTGATGGCAATATTTTCTTTTCCACGCAAGTCTTCAATCATATTAGACAATTCGTCTGTATTGACCACACCGATAGAAGGTTCTCCATCTGTAATGACAAAAATGGAGCAGAGTAAGTTCAGTTCGGGCTGTTCATTTTGTAATTTATTTTTAAGGGCAATTATTTCATCATGACATCTAAGAATTCCGTCGCTGATATTGGTGCCGCCACGACCACCGTAGACTACTTCGTTTCCAACAATCTTTGCAATATTTCGGATGATGGTATACAGCACCGAACGATTGGTATAGGAATCTGAAATATTGACCGTTTCAATAAAATAGGTGCCAAAAAAATGAAAAGCATCATGACTTTTTCGATCCTCTAGGCCGAGTACCAATAAATATAAGATCTTGAACAAGTTTCGCATTTTCCCATGTTCCATCGAACCGGAAGAATCTAGCGCAAAAGCATTCAACTGTTCGGCG
>CALGJS010000230.1 GCA_937927835.1 uncultured Saprospiraceae bacterium
ATTATGATTATTGTTTTAGCTCAATTTCCTAGTACGAGAGGAGTTGCGATCTTGCTTTCGCAAAATGGAAAAATGGGAGAAGTAGATTAGTATAAGTTGACCTTCAAGAGCAAGATACTTAAACCCTAACTATTTTAAAGACAAGGTTTTCTATTTTGAACGCCCTAAAGCCACCGGCTAAAAAAGGTAAAAAAACAAAATAAGATTCACCAATAATAAAAGCGCGGGAGGCGGTTCTTCCTTTAGGAAGTCAGAAGGCAGTGGAGCAAAATAATTAAAAAAGAAAAACAGTTTGAACCCTAACCTCCTTTCAAAACCCAACAATCCAAAATCATAAGTTAAAGATTCATTAAACCACACTTAAGGTTTTCCTAAAATCCAATTTTGGAACAAAAATCGGGTTATATTAACAACTCCATACATTTTCTTAAAGCTATAAAACTACCTATCTATGAAAACGACTTATCTGTTTTTAGCGCTCCTTTTTACAACCAGTCTAGTGGCTCAAGAGCGCGTCAGTTACAAACAGCCACTGGATTATTCCAATACCGGAGAAGTTATCTTACGCGAAGTCTTGCACTATCCAGGGAAATCCAAAACAGAGTTGGCAGAGCTTGCGGAAGAATGGTTTGCCAGAAAATTTGATGGTGAACTTATTCAATATGATTTACAAGCTGAAGAACGGAATAAATTAATTGGAAGAGGCTTTTTTTCCTATCCGCTTTATATTGTAATTAGTGAATCTTTTGCGGAAGTTTCTTATGTCTTAACTATTTCTTTAAAAGAAGAAAAGATTAAGGTAGAGATGGAAGAAATTTTTATTTTGGGTCAAACTTCTCTAATAACTATTGATGATGAATTTCCGCAACCTAAGCCAGCACACGAAGTGATCTCAGATGAAGCGATGTATAAACGAAATGGGAAAGCTAGAAAAATAAAGCGGAAACATAAAGAAAGAATTTTAGGCTATTGGTATGAGGTCTTAGATAGCGTGGATGGATTTCTTCAAACTTCCCAAGAAGAGGAAGAAGACTGGTAGTAAGAAATATTTTCAATAAAATAAAATAGCACCCGATGGTATTTCTACCTTCGGATGCTATTATTTTGGGATGTCTTGTCGAATCTAAAATTTCGATTCGAAAGTCTAATTTAATTGGAAGATGGCGCTTCTTAGAATCACCTACTTATTTTCAACCCCTGATTCTCATTAATTATAAACTTCTTCCATCACTCGATAACGAGGATCATCTACATTACTTTCAATAACTCTTTCTAGCATCGGGGACGCCTTTTTCATCAACACCTGACAGTCTGCACTTAGATGCCGAACCTCCACTTTTTTACCTGCTGCTTCGTATTTTTCAACCAATTGGAACAACGCTTCCAAGGCTGAGTGATCACTTACACGGGATTCTAAAAAGTCAATGATTACTTTGTCTGGATCATTGTGAACATCAAATTTATTTTTGAAAGTGGTGATGCTACCAAAAAATAATGGACCCCAAATTTCGTAAACCTTTGTTCCATCTGCTAAGAAACTCTTACGAGCGCGGATACGTTTTGCATTCTCCCAGGCAAATACTAAAGCACTCATGATGATGCCGATAATTACCGCAATTGCTAAATCAAAAACTACGGTTAAAACAGAAACTGCAATCAAAACTAAGGCATCACTTTTAGGGATCTTATTTAATATTCTAAAACTACTCCAAGCAAAGGTTCCAATTACTACCATAAACATAACGCCTACCAACGCTGCAATCGGCACTTGCTCGATTAAGCCTGAGGCGAATAGAATAAAGCAGAGTAGGGTAAGTGCTGCCACGATTCCAGAAAGTCTAGTCCGACCTCCTCCTTTGATATTGATGATAGATTGCCCAATCATGGCACATCCTCCCATTCCACCAAAAAGTCCTGTGATAATATTTGCACCTCCTTGAGCAACACATTCTCTATTTGAATTACCTCGAGTTTCTGTTAACTCATCAATTAAGTTCAATGTCATCAATGATTCGATTAGACCAATAGCAGCCAAAATCAAAGCGTAAGGCCCGATAAATGCGAGCGTTTCCCAATTCATGGGAATCTTATTGAAGATATCAGTTTGGAACATCGGCAAGCCTCCTTTCAGCCCTTCACCACCACCTGCTCGAATAAAGCTACCAACAGTCGCAACGTCCAGATTACCTAAAATGGCAATAGCTGAAACAACACCAATAGCTACCAAAGCTTCCGGTAATTTCTTGTTGAGCATCGGTAAAAAATGCATAATCGCCATCGTCAATAAAACCAAACCGATCATCGTATAGAGTTCAATACCTTGTAACCAAGTTGAAACGCCATTATTCATCTCTTTAAACATTCCTAACTGGGAAAGAAAGATAACGATCGCCAATCCATTTACAAATCCCATCATAACAGGATGTGGAATCAATCGTACGAATTTTCCTAGTTTTAGTAGTCCAACGCTAATTTGAATAATACCCATCAAAACTACCGTTGCAAAAAGATAGTAAAGTCCTAAGTTTTCTCCTGGTTCACCCATCCCATTTCCTGTGGCCACTAAACTCACCATTACTACGGCAAGCGCACCCGTAGCTCCACTGATCATTCCAGGTCGGCCTCCAAAAATAGAGGTGATCAACCCGATCATAAAAGCTGCATACAAGCCAACGAGTGGATCAACACCTGCTACAAACGCAAATGCTACCGCTTCAGGAACTAAAGCTAAAGCTACGGTCAATCCACTTAGGATATCATTTTTAGCATTTCCTGCTCTCTGTCGAATGAAATCTACCATAAAAAATAGTTTTGAAAAAAACCGCAATAATAACCCTTTTAAGCGCAGTTTTTAGGGTAAAAGTTGCGTTTGAGACAACTGTAAAAAAAATCGGAATTGTATTGCTAAGCAATAAGTTGTTGTTAATCTTACAATAAGTAAGCCATTAGTTCTAAAATGATAGTAATGAGGAAATTAAATATGGTAAAAAATGACTTTAACCATTTTTAAAAAAGTGAATAAAATTATGTTAAAGAGCAAATTTTATTCTGAATTCCCTACTTTTAGGTGAATTTTAGGCTTAAAGCCTTTCATCTATTATCAAAAATCAATCTTACCGTTATGGCAAAAGTGACAGGAATTGGCGGCATTTTTTTTAAAACCAAAGATGTAGCAATGACAAAGGAATGGTACCAACAAAACTTAGGTCTTGAAACAGATCAATGGGGAACCAATTTCGAATGGAGATCTGCTCGTGAACCAAATCTAAAAGGCTTTACACAATGGAGTCCGTCTTCGCTTGAAAGTAAATTCTTCGGAGAAAGTACTCAACAGTTTATGATGAATTATCGAGTTGACGACCTAGAAACACTCCTCAACGATCTCCACAAACAAGGGGTCACCATCTTAGGTGAAATCGAAACTTATGATTATGGAAAATTCGCCCATATCGAAGATATTGACGGCCATAAAGTTCAACTTTGGGAACCTAATGATGAAGAATATGATAAGATTGTAGAGGGGAGAACGTTGTAGGGCTCAAAATTTTAAATGCAAAAGGGCGGAAGCCACTCCTTTAAGAGGCTGGGAGGCAAGCTGGGCAATAAAAGCATAAATAAAAGATCAACAAACTTTTTTCAAATTTAAAGACTATTTAATTATAATGGTAGACTCAAAAACACACAACGATGAAAACAAAAGAAAACATGCACTTAAACGCAAACCCTTCGACTTTTCGAAATGCTGATAAGCTTCGTAAAAGATTGACAACGTCGGAGAAAATTCTCTGGGAAGAATTAAGAAAGAGAAAATTAAACGGCCTAAAATTCCGAAGACAACATCCTATCAGTAGATATGTCCTAGATTTTTATTGTCATGAAGCAAAATTAGGAGTAGAACTAGATGGTAAATATCATGAAAAGAAATCACAGAAATTATATGATAAAGATCGAACCGAGAATTTAGAAAAACATAATATTCAAATAATTAGATTTACAAATGAAGAGGTAATTAATTCTTTATCGACAGTTTTGAATAAAATTCAAGAAGCGAGTGAGTTGAGGATTTCGTTAATGAGGAACAAGGCATAACAGAGGTCCCAGCGCTCGCCTCTGACTCCTAAAGGAGAATCTACGCTTTTAAGTTGTCGTGGTTGAGGAATGTATGTGTTATCAGGTCACTCAAAAAGCCCAACGGGCAAAAAAGAGCAAAATCGCCAAGAACACCCTTCAGCGCTCGGGGCAATTTTGGTGATTTCATCAAAAGAAAAAGCAAGAGACAATTAAGGATTTTACGATAGAAGAGCAAAATGGATATTCAATTTTCATTATTCAATCAAAAGATCACCCCTCATACCTTCCCACCAACCAATCAATCTCATTACGAGATAGCAACAATTCATAGATAGCAGAAATTTTACTAAACGCAGCGTTAAGATATTGAATCTGCACATTTCTAAAATCGAGAGAAGTTAACTGGCCTGCTTTAAACCGTTCTTCTGTAAGTTCGATGTTTTGGCGAGCGATTTCGATTTGGCTGTCTGTTAATTCAAGGAGTTGGATTTGGTTTTGGTAGTTGGCGAGTAGAATATCAAGTTGGTTGGTTAAGTTCGCTTTCGTTTCTAGGATCGACAATTGGTCCAGTTCCTCTTGCAATTGAGCGGTGTTGATATCGATCTTTTGTTTACCACCATCATAAAGATTATAATTCAATGCCAGATTCGCGTTTCCGGTAAAACGATTACTTTGCAAAAACTTAAAGGGATCACCCGTATTAGGATCATCTGCAAAAAACTTAAAACCATTTCGAGCGTATCCTAAAGCGGCGTTGACACTCAAGGTAGGCTTCCTGGTCACCTTAGCAAATTCCGTATTCAATTGATTCAAACTAGCAAGCATGTCCAAACTTTTTAAAGTATAATTCTCTTCACTCATTGCGGTACGAAGCGCATCTTCGTTAATCGGATCAGGACGGACTTCTAATTTTTCAGAAAATTGATAATTCTCAAAACCAATGATGTCCAAGGTTTGATAAAGGTTTCGTTTGGCAACTTCGATGTTTTGCAATTGCTGTACAATCGAAATACTGTCGGTCAAAACGGCAGATTTAAATTGAGTTAAATTATAACTATTCGATTGTCCATATTCCTTTTTAATGTTTTCGTATCGAAGTCGATCTTTAGATAAATCAAAAACTTGATTTAGAACCTCCAATTGTTCTTGCTGGAAAATGACGGTATAATATTGTTGATAAATATCCCGCAATAAATCATGGATTCCAGCAGCTTTATTGAGTCTCTGTTGGCTGACGGCAAGTTCGAGTTGTTGCTTATTGATCTTAAAACGACCACCATTATAGATTACCCAATTTCCATTGAGCGTCGCATTTAAACCACCACTATAAAAAGTACCTTGAAGAAAACTTGCTGGGTTATTATCGTTGGTGAGGTTATTATTAAAACCAGCATTTAAGTCGATGGTTGGCGTCTTTCCAGTGTTGATCCAATTATTATTCGTCTCTGCAATTTCAATATTTTTTTCATCTATTTTGATAGAAAAATTATTCTCCATACCAATAGAAATCGCCTTTTCTAAAGTTAAGGTTTCCTGAGACTGTAAAGTGCCAAATGCGGAGAGGACACCCAGAATTGGTAAAAGAAAATTGAATGGAAATAATAGGTGTTTGACTTGCTGCATAATGAAACTTTAATATAAACTCAATCTAAAAAACTTCAAAGCTAATAAAATCTTATTGAAGCTAAGTTTTATTAACTTTGTTCTCAAACATTAATAGACAATTAAATGTTTATACCTTCAGGATGCTTTTATCAGCCCGTAGGTAACTATTGTCCAAGGTACTAGGGAGTTTTTAAACAACTTCTATAAAAAAAAATATTTTCAAGCCCTGACACTAATCAACTATAAACAGCTATGACCCTTTCAGAAAGAATATCAGTCCTAACCAAACTCGGAGAGGAATTATCTCGTCCCGACGAAGATAGAACTGCCTTAATTAAAGCTTCTTATCGCTACAACCTATGGTTTACAGAGGACAACTACAATGCTGCTATTCAGGCAATTGCGAGTCGAATGTTAAAGCAATCATTGTTAGAAGAATGGGTAAAACCCTATAATATTTCCGATGATATTACTCCTGAAATAGTAGGAATGGTGCTTGCAGGAAACATTCCTTTAGTTGGATTTCATGATGTACTTTCTACTTTTATTTCTGGTCATATTTCACAGATCAAACTCTCGGATAAAGACAAACTCGTCTTACCTTATCTAATAGGAAGAATGGCGACCTATGATGAACGGGTTCGGCCTTATTTTAATATGGTAGATCGCCTAGCGAATTTTGATCGAGTAATCGCAACAGGAAGTAATAATACTGCTCGCTATTTTGAATTATATTTTGGAAAATATCCCAATATTATTCGAAAGAATAGAAATGCGGTGGCAGTTATTCGTGGTAATGAAACCAAAGAAGCTTTAAATGATTTGGGCAAGGACATTTTCACCTATTTTGGCTTAGGTTGTCGAAATGTCTCGAAGCTTTTTGTTCCACAAGATTATGAATTTAGCCCCTTATTAGAAGAGCTACACGAATACCGAGAGATCATAGAGTTAAACAAATACAAGAATAATTTCGACTATAATTTTACCCTTTTGATTTTAAATAGTATAAAATATTTTTCCAACGGCTGCATCTTGATCTATGAAAACGAAGCTATTCAATCTCGAATTGCTAGTCTACATTTTGAATATTATTCAGATGAAAATGACCTAGAAAATAAACTGGCAAAACACAAAGACGAAATCCAATGTGTGGTCAGCGATCAACCCTTAAAAAATTGGAAGCATATTCCTTTAGGTGGCGCTCAAACACCTACCTTAAATGATTACGCCGATGGAGTAGACACCCTCGCTTTTCTAACAGAAGCTAGAACACCAACTGCCTAATAACTACGATATCAAAACTACTATGACCAAAGCCGAAAAAGTACTCGAGATTACTAAAATTCTAGAATTTCATTATCCAGAAACACCTGTTCCTCTTGACCACAAAGACAATTATACCTTGTTGGTAGCGGTCTTACTTTCCGCGCAGTGCACCGACATTCGAGTGAATCAAGTAACGCCTGCCTTATTCAAAATGGCGGATACACCTGCTAAAATGGTTCAACAAAAAGTGGAAGATATCAAGGCTATTATTCGACCTTGTGGATTATCTCCTCGTAAATCAAAAGCCATCTATGAGCTCTCCGAAATCTTGCTTGATCAATACGACGGAGAAGTACCCAACGATATGGCAGCGTTGGAATCTTTACCTGGCGTAGGACATAAAACAGCTAGCGTTGTCATAAGCCAAGGATTTGGTGTCCCTGCTTTTCCGGTAGACACGCACATTCATCGATTGGCTTGGCGGTGGGGACTGAGCACTGGAAAAAATGTGGTGAAAACAGAAAAAGATCTCAAACGATTATTCCCAAAGGAGCTATGGAATAAATTGCATTTACAGATCATCTTTTTTGGTCGAGAGTATTGTCCAGCACGAGGTCACAAACCGATGGAGTGTCCAATTTGTAGCCAGTTTGGACGGAAGGCAGTTTTTGAAAATTAAACCTAATTTTGTAAATTAGACTTAGTTTTGACAAGCCTATTAAAAAATATTTTCTTATGTCCGTTCCAGATAAAATTCTTACCATGCACCCTAAAGGAAAAAAGGGGGTAAACATCTCTCGTGAAAAATACGATTCCATATGTACTTTTATTCTTAAAACGATCAGCAAACAAAAACGAATTTCTTACCAAGATTTAAATGATTTGGCAGAAGAAAAGTTAGGGGAATCTTTTAATGGATCGATACCTTGGTATATCGTTTCAGTCAAATTGGATTTGGAAGCTCGAAATATTATTGAGCGAATACCCAAGACGAGTCCGCATGAGTTGCGGTTGGTGGAATAAAAAAACATCATTAACGAAAAAAAACGTTTACTAAACTTTGAAAGTTTAGTAAACGTTTTTTTTTCGTTTCGTTCCCTTATTTCACCCCTAAAGCGCTTCGACCTTCGCTCCTTTTGGAACTTCAAATACTTTTTCGTCAGGAATAGTTTCGTGAAATTGGATGTTTTTGATGATGCGATCTCGATTTGAATTTTCACCCATTTTTCCATCGATCCATCGATAGTTTTCCATCTTCGTTGGCATCAATAAACCTTGAACCTTTTTATACCCTAAATATCTTTTCGCGCTATTTACTTTTTCGTTTGTTTTATCAAAGTAAGAAACGGTATAAGTAAGGATTTTTAATTGATGGTTATTAGGATCAAGATAAAGAAAGTATAAATCTTCGGCTGAAAGTCCTACACCAGCATTAAAGTTTATCTTTAATAGATCATATTCTTCACCATCTGGAGACGCCTTCCCTAAATAAGTCACATTGACACCAGGATCTTTGAGAACAAAGGGAATAGCTACAAAATAGAAGTCTAAATTATAATAAAAAGCGGCAGATTTCCCTGGAACATTATCAGCATTCGGGGTCACCCATACTTGTTTTCCATCGGAGCCTAATCTAAATTTTTCTGATTTAGAATAAGATCTACGATCTTTGAGTTCTGTTAATTGATAAAGCGTTTTACCACCCCTTTCTACTTCGTAGGACAATCCGGCAAATTTTTTCCAATTTTCTATACCTCCATGTTTAGCAATACATTTTTCTAAAAGTTCCATACCACGGATAGATTCGGGCGATTGTGTGGAGATTGATTTGTTTTCAGAAGCTTTGGAAGATAGGCTTTTTGGTTCGGTCTTGCAATTATTAAACGAGAGGAGAAGACATAGAATGGTTGTGAGTGTGAATAAACGTATCATTTTTGTACAGGATTAATAATTTTATCCCGTCACAAATAGCAGGAAAAATTAATTTTGAGAGATGCACGAAGATAATATAATAATTGATAATTCTATAATTAACATGAATTATTATTGCTATGTCATAATTAAGAATGTTTCTGATAAACTTCTAGTAATTCTTGTGCTACTGCATCGTATCCGTATCGACCTCTGGCGTTTTTACTTATTTCATTTGGATCAAAAGATTGGATATTGTTGATCATTTCATTTAAGCGAATCTCAAGTGTTGTTTCATCGCCCGCCTCAACAAGTCGTCCATTTTCATTCGTAACCATCTCAATTACTCCACCCACGTTGGAGGCTAAAACCGGTAAGCCTGAAACCAATGCTTCACTAATCACACAAGGTAAGTTTTCATAATTGCTAAACAATAGAAAAAGATCGTGAGCCACCATTTTTGTTGCAATCTCTTCTAATGGAATTTCTGGTAGAATAGTTAATCGTTCTTTTGGAATTCCCAAGTCATCTGCTATTTTAATAAAATGGTCACCATAATGATTACCGATAAAAGTTGCGGTACAATCCGTTCTTTCCTTAAACACTTTTGCTAAAACCCGTAACATCCCACTGGTATTTTTATGATTATCATTTAGGGTAGAAATATGTAGGATTCGAACTGGTTGACCTTCTGAGTAGGGTGATCGAACTTTAAAAAGGCTGGTATCTACTACATTAGGAATAACTTGATACCGATTATGTGGTATTAATTTTTGAATTGCTTTTTTTAGATCAGTAGAAACTGGACAAATCATCGCTGCTTCTTGACCAACTTTGGAAATAATATACTTTTCATGAAAATTAAAAGTGGCAGGATTGATAGGTAGAAATTTAGTCCAATGTTCGGTGATGATGATTGGAATCTGATATTTCTTTTTTAAATAAAGCGCAAAAATACCTGCGGGATAAAATACGTTTAAATGACAGATATCAAACTGAACGAACCTATCTAATAATGCTTGATAACCAATTCGATGTGCTTTTTTATAATTGGTTAGCTTTTGTAAAAAATTATAACGGTGGGTCTTTGGATAGAATACTCGGCATTCTAGGATGTTTTTATTCTCTTTCAATTCTAACCGAAAATCTTTGGAAGATGCTAGTGAGTGTACATATAATACGGCTACCTTTGCATGACGTCCAACTGCTTGGGCATGGCGTTCAATAAAATTACCATCCTGTGGTTCATCAGGATTAGGGTACCAACTCGCTAAAAACAGAATATGAAGAGATTCAGACAAATGTGTAAATTTGTGTAGTATATTTAAATAATCAAAACTAGTTCAATAAAACCTTATGGCAAAGAAAAACAAAAATACTGAGTCTACGGCTTCTCAAACACCAAGTCCTTCTCGAAAACGAAGAAAACCTAAGCCTAATTATAAAAAGGCCTTTATGGTTGGTGCTTTATTTTTAGCAATGTTGTCGTTTATTTTAACAAGTATCCCCAATTTTGGTAGTTCAGGGACTAAGGCTGCAAGTGTTAAAACTCCCGTAAATGCAAATGTAGCTGCACCAAGAAACTCCACCACTTTTACGAAACAAGGATCGGTAACGATCAATCGCCAAGGGAATCCAGAACCACTTGTTGTAGATATCGAAGTGGCAGATACAGAAACCAAAAGAAATCAAGGTCTCATGTATCGCAAGCATATGGAATCGAATCATGGAATGTTGTTTATCATGGATCAGTTAAAAGAACAGAATTTCTATATGAGAAATACCTATATTTCCTTGGATATTATCTACTTAGATGAAAATAAAAAGATTGTCTCGATTGCACAAAATACCGAAACCCTTAACGACAATAGCATTCCATCCAATGGCAACGCACTATATGTTTTAGAAGTTGTTGGGGGGTATGGAGAAACTCATGGATTGCAAGTTGGTGATCAAATAGAATGGACATTGGACTAATATTTTTGTCCTCTACTGACAATTTTTTTATAAAAAACTTATGGATATACCTAGTAAAGATCAAAAGTTTCCGCTGCCAAATTACGATCGACTTTGTTTTCTAAAAAACGTAATAAAAAATCCTAATATCATCGTAGGAGATTATACTTATTATGATGATTTTGAAACGGTGGAGAATTTTGAGAAAAATGTAAAATACCTTTTCGATTTCATAGGAGATAAATTGATCATTGGAAAATTTTGCATGATAGCCTCCGATGTGACATTTATAATGAATGGCGCCAATCATCTTAGTAATGCTGTTTCAAGTTATCCATTTGCTATATTTGGTGGAGATTGGTCGAACGCGATGGAAGGGAAATCTTATCCGTCAAAAGGAAATACCGAAATTGGAAACGACGTATGGATTGGCTATGGCGCTACAATTATGCCAGGCGTGAAAATTGGAGACGGTGCTATTATTGCTACCAAATCCGTGGTTACTAGTGATGTAGAACCTTATGCGATTGTAGGTGGTAATCCGGCCAAAGAAATCCGAAAACGATTTTCAGAAGAAAAAATTCAAAAATTATTGGAGCTCAGTTGGTGGAATTGGCCACTTGAAAAGATTACAGCACAGGTTGGTGATTTAACCGGAATAGATGTGGAGATTTTAAAGAAAGTTTAGAATTATATTGATGGTTGAGCATTTAAATGAAAAGGGATTTCAAATAATTGAAG
>CALGJS010000231.1 GCA_937927835.1 uncultured Saprospiraceae bacterium
GTTTATTCAGTTTGATATTTTATTAGAAGTGCCGAATTCGAAAAATACTACAGGCGGCAGATTTTTTTGTTTCGTTTTTTTTTCTGCAAAAAAAATGAACAGAAAGAAAAAGAAAAGCTAAGATTTCCTGCGACAAATTCAATTAAGAAGTGCAGTAGCTTTTTCTTGTTAATTGAACACCCTAACTTCTAGCTTCTGGCGACCTCAAGGCAATCATATAACTAACGTAAATAGCAAATTTAGTAGTTTTCAAATCATCTTCTCAGTCTAGATAAATCCAAATAAGTATCAAATAGTTTTCAGCACAGATTTTCGTGCTTCTTGTAATTGAGTGATTTCAGCTGTTATTTTTGGTGTAGTACCTTTTAAGGTAATGAGTAGTCGCTGTGTTTTATCTCTTACACCCAATACTCCAGCACGGGTATTTTGAATTTTTTGTTGAACGATCCAATCAGTGATTAGGTTATCAAAAAATATATCAGTAAAAGAAGAGAAGGTTGGAATCCGAACGGTCAACCCAAAATTTTCAGGACCATAAATATCTCGCAATTCTTTTTCAAATTGGGTCAAAGAAATCTTGGCTTTATAAGCTAAGTCTTTTGCCATATCGATTTGTCGAAGTTTCATATGACCGGACATCTGCCCTCTTCTACCAGCCATATCCCATTGTCCCCAGCTCACGGCTTGGTCAAGTTTAACGAGCACCTGTTCCAGTAAATGATTGGCACCTCGTCCTACTTGCATCGCTTCTTCTACTTCATAAAGCATTTTTTGTCGTTCCGTAATTTGAGCATCGATCGCATTGATCTTAGCAGCCAAATTCGGATTAGAGGCAATGATTTCTTCTTCTCGTTTTTTTAATAATTCCTTGTGCCTTAATTCGGTACCAGGCATTGCTTTAATTTTTCCTTCTAGAATATTTCGTTCATATTCTAGGAGTTCTAAAGATTTACGGGCTTCATCATATCTGAGATTGGCTTCTAGGTATTCTTGTCGTTCTTTTTCAAGTTGTTCTTCCTTACTTCCAAGTACTTTATAAAAAAGAGATTTAACACCTGTTTTTTTCAGTGTCTCAATATCTTCAGATTCTTTGTCTACCTGTTTTACCAAGTAACCTACCTTACCTTGTAATTCTGTGATCTCTCGATTCAGGTCTTCTAGTCTAATCCCAACTCTTTTTAGTCCTTCCAATTTTTTGGTGACTTGAGTTAGTTCTGTTATGGTATCCATTGTTTAATTTTAATTTCATTATAAATGGTTTGGTAGTTTTTAATTATGAGATGGATGAATGATAAATTCTGCCTGTTAGCCTGTTTGCTTGTTAGCTAGTTGGCTCTCTTCATTCGTAAAATGCATTAGAGGGAAGCCAACTAGCTAACTGGCCAACCAGCTAACGAGCAAAAAAACGCTCAAACTTTCAAATAATAAATATAAGTTTCTTAGAAAGTTACCGTACCATTATTTGTTAAGTAATTGCAATAAACAAAAAATCCCGAAAAAAGACCTGCTTCTTTCGGGATTTATCTATTAAACCTTTTAAATAGGTTTAAAAAATACTAGTTATTATTTGTCTGTAAAATAAGACTCAAGCTTTTCACCAGCGTTCAATTGCTCGATTCTTGTTTTGAAAACTTTAGACATTTCGAAATCATCTTTTCTTGCATAAATTTCTTTTAGCGCTAAAAGTGTATTCATATCAGAAGGATTCAATTTCTCTGCTTTTTGGAAGAAAGGAAGTGCGTTTTCAAATTCCTTTAGAATATCTGCACGCATGGCAGTTTGCTTAGCCATTGCTGCTTTAGAGTAATCTCCTTCTTCTTCTAAAGCGATCAACTCCGTCAACATAGATGCTGCACGGTTGTAGTATAAAGCACCAGTAGAATAAACAGCAGAAGAGTTCTCAGCATCAATTTCTAAGGTTCTAGTGTAATACTCTTTGGCCTTACCAAAATACTCATCCGACTTCTCTTTATTTCCAGCTTTTAATTCACGCTGAGTAAGGTTATCATAAGTGCTACCTAGCGCTAAAAAGAAAGAAGTATTAGTTGGATCCAATTCGATTGCCTTTTCTAATTTCCCAACTAATTCATCTAATTTATTATTAGACATATAGTAGTTAATTTCAGCAATTAATAATGCTTCGTTTTCAGGGTATTTCTCGCGACCCTCTGCCAATACTTTTAATGCTTTATCAGGATCTTCCTCCGCATAGATTTTGTACATATTTTCGTAAACACCTGCATCGTCAAATTTATCATTGTATAATTTTTCGATGATTGGCCGAGCTTCTGCTTTCATATCAGCCGCGTTAGCGGTTAAGGCAGCGTACAGCAAGTTGTCATTGTATTCTTTATCAGTTGGAAATACATCAGACGTTTGTCCATTCTCTTTTAAGAAATCAAACCCATTAGCAAGGTTGAAGAAGTTGTGGTAAGAGTTGGCATAGTCTTGTTGCTGGAAAGCAACAGATCCCATATTACGCATACCTTGAACTGCATTTTTCATCCCTTCAATTGCATCTCTTTTAGCATATTTTTTAGATGCTTTTTCGAAAAGTGTCTTATAGGATTCGAATGACTTCATGGATGCCAACATATCCGTAATTTTAAACTCAGGATCTATCTGATACTTAATAATAGACTGAGAAGCTAATTCGCTGTAGACATCACCACGCAACTTATAAAGTTTGTTGGCTTTCTTTTCGTCCAGTGCATCAGCACCTTTCATGGCCATATCAAGTTTTTGAGCAGCTTGGGACAATAGATCCATTTTTTCGTCTCCGCCAGCAGTTGCATAGCTTTTCCAAGACTTGTTGGCTTCTTTAAAGATGGCTTCAGCATCTTGTGCAAAAACACTACTTGCCACTAATACGAATGCGCAGAGGCTTAATAGGAATTTTTTCATCATTACGTTATTTAATTTAATTTGTACCATAATGTATGGTGTTCTGAAATTTAAAAATGAGAGATTTACCAAATTTTCATTTTAGTAAATTCTAGAACAAAGATAAAGATTTGTTCGGAAATAGAACGGTTCAGACTTCAATTTGACTGTTGTCGTACTGTTAAATAGCGGTATTTCTATGTTAACAATCGTTAAAAGTCTATTCTTCTTCTCCTCCACTTTTCTTTTCTTGATCCGTTTCAGCAGTATTCTCACCTTCTAAAAGGGCCTCCTCTTCCGTTTTATCATTATTCTCACTGTATGGAATTACGGCGATATCTGCAATCTGGTCCTTATCATCCAAGCGGATCAATTTAACTCCTTGGGTAGCACGTCCCATTACTCGCATATCCTTCACCATCATTCTAATTACAATTCCAGAACGGTTACTAATTACAACATCATCATTTTCCATTACACCTTTAATGGCGATCAACAAACCAGTTTTATCGGTAATATTCATGGTTTTCACTCCTTTACCACCACGATTGGTCTGGCGATAATCCTCTAAAGAAGAACGTTTACCCATTCCTCTTTCACTTAGAACTAAGATTCCAACTGACTCATCTTTGGGATCCACACTGATCATTCCGACTACTTCGTCATTCTCAATTTTATCAGATAATGTTACTCCACGGACACCTGCTGCACTACGTCCCATTGGTCTAACTTTCGATTCTGGGAATCGAATAGCTCGGCCACTACGCTTGGCCATCAAAATATCGTTTTGTCCATTGGTCAATTTCGCTTCTAACAATTGATCGCCTTCCTTGATCGTAATGGCATTAATACCATTGGTACGAGGACGACTAAAGGCTTCCACAGAAGTCTTTTTGATATTACCTTTTTTCGTACAGAAAATAATATAATTATTATTACAATAGTCTTCGTCTGTAAGATTCTCGATCTTAATATATGCTTTCACTTTATCATCCTTTGGCAGATTGATTATATTTTGAATAACACGACCGCTAGACGTTTTTCCTGTTTCTGGAATTTCATAAACCCTTAACCAATGGCAACGTCCTTTTTCGGAGAACAGGAGTAAATAATTATGAGTAGTAGCGACAAAAATATGTTCGATAAAGTCAGTATCTCTAGTTTTACTTCCCTTTGATCCTCGACCACCACGACCTTGAATTCTATACTCGGATGCTTTGGTCCTTTTGATATATCCTAATTGAGAAATCGTAATAATTACTTCCTCATCCGCAATCATATCTTCTAAGCTAATTTCTCCATCTGCGAAGCTAATTTCTGTGCGACGTTCGTCACCAAACTTCTCCATGATCTCTCCCAACTCTGCCTTGATGATATCTCGTTGCATTACCTCACTTCCTAGAATTGCATTATAGTGTGCAATTTTCTTTTGTAATTCATCATACTCTTGTCGCACCTTATCTCTTTCTAGACCAGTCAGCTTTTGCAACCGCATTTCTAGAATAGCCTTCGCTTGAATTTCAGATAATTCAAATTTCTCCATTAAACCATTTCGAGCAATTTCCACCGTTTTTGAAGCACGGATCAATGCGATTACTTCATCCAAATGATCTAAGGCAATTAACAAACCTTCTAAGATATGTGCTCTTTCTTCCGCTTTCCTAAGTTCGTATTGTGTTCTTCTGACAATGACCTCAATACGAAACTTAATAAACTCTTCTATTTGTTGCTTTAGGTTAAGTATTCTTGGTCGTCCGTTTACTAAACAAACATTATTCACACCGTAAGAACTCTGAAGTGGAGTATACTTGAAAAGCTGACTCAAAATGACATTCGCCATTGCGTCTCGCTTAACATCCACGACAATTCTTAAACCGTTTCTATCTGATTCATCCCTTACTCCACTAATTCCTGTTATTTTCTCGGTATTGACCAATTCCGCAATCTTAACAATTAAGTTTGCTTTGTTGACTTGGTATGGAATTTCGTTAACCACAATCTTTTCTCTACCAGCATTATCTGTTTGAATTTCAGCTTTAGCTCTCAGTACTACTCTACCTCTACCTGTCGCAAAAGCCTCTTTCACACCAGACATTCCATAGATAATACCACCCGTAGGAAAATCAGGAGCTTTGATGTGTTCCATCAATCCTTCTAGATCAATCTCAGGATTATCAATAGTTGCTATCACACCATCAATCACCTCCGTTAAATTATGAGGCATCATATTGGTAGCCATTCCTACTGCAATCCCTGAGGCACCATTAATCAATAAATTGGGCACTTTGGTTGGCAAAACCGTTGGTTCCTTAAGCGTATCATCAAAATTTAAAGAAAAATCAACGGTATCTTTACCTAAATCAGCTA
>CALGJS010000232.1 GCA_937927835.1 uncultured Saprospiraceae bacterium
TACGAGAGCAAGACTTCTATGACACCTTCACCTTTGTGATTGATCAAGCCTTAGAAATCAAACCAGATTTGATCATTCATTCTGGAGATTTCTTTCATCGTCCTTCTCCTCCCAATCGTCCGATGATTTTTGCCTTAGAGCAATTGAATAGATTGTCAGACGCCAATATTCCAATCGTCGTCATTGCAGGCAATCACGAGACGCCAAAGACTATTTATACCAGTCCCATTCTAAAAGCATTTAAAACTATCAAAGGACTTTATCCCGTTTTTGGACAAGGCTACCAAACCTTCGACTTTGATAACCTGACGATTCATGGTCTTCCACACATCAATGATGAACGAGTACTTCTAGAAGAGATGGATAAAATAAATCCAATACCTGAAAAATTTAATATCATTCTACTCCATACTTCCATCGGAAAAAGATATATCATGGAAGAATTTGGCGAACAACTCTACCCTCCTGAACGCCTCGAATTGCTAAATAAATTTGATTATGTAGCGCTAGGACATTGGCATAATTTCCAAAAAGTGAGCATCCTTGAAAAGGCTTGGTACGTCGGATCAACCGAGCGCATGAGTGATACGGAGGCTGGAAAGGAAAAAGGTTTTTGTATTTTAAATTTAGAAAAAGGAAAAGTCGTAGAACCCGTTTTTTATCCTGTTCCTGCTCGGCCTTGGTTCCGATTTGATTTAAAAAAATGTGAAGATAAAACCGTAGAAGAAATCGAAAAAGAATTAATAGAAATGGCATCGACCAATCCACATGAAGGAGCCATTATTGGTTTGTATTTTCACCAAATTCAAAACCTACAAAGCATTGCACTGACCCAAAGAAAATTAGAAATGATTTTTCCAAATGCTTTACAGGTACATGCAAAAAGAATTTTTTCTGTCTCCAATCGAGAGCATGATACCCAACGATGGTCCAACTCAGGAAAATCTACCACTGAATTATTAACCGACTTTATCCGAGAACAATCAGAAGATAAAGCAGATAGCTTAATTAAAAAAGCAAAGGATTATTTTGATACCTGGGAGAAAGGAAGGAAGTGATTTTTGTTGATTTGTTTAAACATATCTAATGTTGGGAGTGTTCAGTAAAGTGTGTCATCTTTGTCGTATTAGCATTGCGTAATACGAAACCGATTAACCAATCAACTAATTAACATTAACTTATACATATGCAATGTTTACTATGTGGTTTAGTTAATTATCTAGACTCAGTTTATTGAACACCCCCCTAATGTTGCAAAAAAATCAACAATTCTAAGCTAAAAAAAGGAGATTTATGGCCTGCCACAAATCTCCTTTTTTTAGCGATTAAACGATTCAACGATTCAACAAGCAAAGCGTTTCAACAAGCAAAACCTATTCCATAGAAAAATTAATCTTCACATCATATCTTACCTTTACTGGTTTCCCATCGAGTATTGCTGGAATAAAACGGTTGGTAGAAGCCAATTTGATACCGTTAAAAGCCTCCTCATCACAACCAAAACCAAGTCCTTCTTTGACCTTGAGTTCTACAAGCTGTCCTTTTGCACTGATGGTCATGGTTAAAACAACATCTCCTTGTAGTTTTGCTCGTTGTGCTTTATCAGGATATACCATTTGACTATAAACAATATTCCAAAAATTTTCGTCACCTCCATTGGCTTCTGGATTGCGATCAAGTTTTGTAGCAGACCATTTTTTTGTGCTAGCATCATAAACTTCATAGGTAGTACCTTCTTCGACAGCCACAGTTTCAACTGGACTGATCTCTGCGTTAAGCATTGGAATGGTAAAAAGAACAGATAAAATTAAAAATACGGTGGTGGTAATTTTTTTCATGTTGTTGTGTAAATGTATGTATTAGTGTAATATAGTTTTCAGTCTTTGGGGCAATAAAAGTCTAGAAACTCCTAATTAGTTTAGGGATTTCAAAATTTGATTTAAGTATAAATCAATATGCTTTTGGGAAGTAAAGTTAATTGGGAAGTGAAAATGTCGAAAGATAAAAAGGAAATCTAGAAAGATCTTTCAGTCACTTAAAACTCTTACAAATTTAGCCCCAAATTTACGATAAAACCATTATCTCCAGCTGATTTTACCGTTTTTAACATGTTTTTAGCGGCATTTTTTGAAGAAAAAGGTCCAAGAATTAATTTATAGACCGTCTGACCATTCAGTTCATTGATATTTACCAAGGTTTTATGGTTGTATTTTTTTCTTAATCTATTGGTTTGTATTAGCACATTTCCATATTCGGCATATACGCCCATCTGTACCCCAAACCCCGATTTGGTTTGTGGTTTTACATCAAATTGAAACAAGCCATTTCCTTCTCCTATGCTCTCTGGTTCAATGATTGTTCCTCCATCTGCTCGACGGATAGCCTCTGCAACTGCCCGATCGGCATTTACCCTTCCATACCCAAATCGCAAAGAATGTCCGTCTACATATTCCTTTGTACTTCCTACTTTATCAGCTGTTAATCTCAAAATATCTTTAACTTCAGAGGCTTTTAAATTCGGATTGGCGGATAAAATCAATGCACAAACACCTGCCACCAAAGGACAAGAAGCAGAGGTTCCTTCAAAATGTTGGTATTCTCCTACTGGTCCACGGAGTTGTCCATCTCGAAAGAAACTTTTTTCAACCCCTCCCTTAAAATTTGCTCGTGCGGTTAAGATCGGAAAATTCCCAGCTGGGGCAGCAACCGTTAGTTCTGGACCTCGATTAGATTGATCAAAATGTTCATCTGCACTAGAGCTTCCTGCCACCGCAATCACTTCTGGTAACCGACCAAAATGATTGATTCGTTCTTCGTTTTCGTTTCCTGCCGAAAATAGAATTGGAATCCCCAGCCTATTTCTTCCAGTACTCGTTATATTTCTCATAACTTCCTGATGCATAGGACCTAACGCATCATGATGCTGAATAGAACCCCAACTACAACTGATGACGTCTACATTTTTTCTTTTACAAAAATCAAAAATACCTTCCAATACATCCCAACTAAACGTCGATCCCTCAATCAAAATTAAATTACAACCTGGAGCAACTCCGGTAATTCCTTCTCCATTATCACTCGCTGAAATCAAGCTAGCACAAGCCGTTCCATGTCCACTTCCAATAGGCGCAAAAGGATCCGTATAAATGGAATGCGTGGCTACTACTTGTTCTTTATAAGATGGATGATCAATCTGAAAACTTTGATCGATGACGGCAATCGTAATTTCATCAGATCCTTTATTACCTAAACGATCCCACGCATCCATAATCTTTAAATCTGCATCCGGAAGAATCTTAGAAGCTGGTTCACCAGGCGCTGCGCCTAGATTTCGTAGATGCCATTGATACGGCACTAAATCGTCTCCAGGTAATATATCTTCATGAAGGGTTTGAGGTGCATCCCAGTCCGGCATCGCACTCGTCACGATTTCTTCTTCCATCAAGTCCGTACAGCATCGAAGTGGATTAGACGACTTTTTGGTAACCTCTACCACGTATTTATTTTGTAAAAATCGACGATCTATTTTCAACTTAAGTTTTGCTAAAACTTTTTTACGATCCTTAATTTTACTTTTAGCAGAAAACACTACGAGAATTTTACCTGTTGGCACCACCGGTTTTTTACTTCCTTGGATATAATAAACATGGGTTCCTAAAACCACATTCCGAGATTTACGTACTTTATCTAAAACGATATCAATCTTTTTCTTTCCTTTAGCAGGTTGATAAATAATAAATCCTCCGAGTCCTCGTGCAAATACTTTTCCCTCCTGAATTTCAGTTGGTAATTTTTTTGCATTCGCTCGAAGTTTGATTCCTATAAGTTTAGGGCTTTTCCTTAAGGTGAATATTCCTTGACCAAGATTGATTTTCATAATATGGTTTTTTGAAAAATGGATTTTTTTTAGCGAACAAGTCTAATAAATTTTAACCATTAAATAAAACATTTGATAACTTTATTTAAAATGCGAATCAGGGTTTGAATTTCTAGTTAATGATCAAAAAGGTCTTGGAAAATGTTTCTTGCTACTTGCTATTTGCTATTTGCTCTCTTCAATCCCGATAGGAGAAGGTAAATGGCCAAAAGCAAATAGCTCTCATATTAATTACAAAAAAAAACAAAAAAGACCACGTCAATTCTACGACACTTCCATCCATTCTTCCATTACCCGACAACTATTTTTTACCTATTTTCGTTTCAACAACACTTATGAAATAAATTCATTAACTGAATCAGGGGGTTGCAAAACAATTGGAATAATATAATTAACGATATCATACTAATTGGCATAGGTGTTTTTTGCTATTTGCTATTGGCCATTTGCTATTTGCCCGCTTTTATCGCGATCAAGTGAAGCAAATAGCCAATAGCGAAATGCAAATAGCAGTTTTCATACTGCTATTGTTGATTTTAAACTTAATTTTAACTTCTGATTCATATTATTTAATAAAATTAATATCCATGAAAAACCTATTGATAAATTCTATTTTCCTTCTACTCGGTTTGTTTCTATTAAGTGCATTTAAGAATTCAGAAACCATGATTCCTCAACCCGAAGAACTGGGTAATGTTAACTGGATTCGAGATTATGACCAAGCTATTGCCACTGCAGATAAAACAGGAAAACCCATTCTGATTTTATTTCAAGAAGTTCCAGGTTGTAGTACCTGTCGAGGGTATGGAAAAGATGTTTTAAGTCATCCTTTAATTGTGGAAGCCATTGAAGAATTATTTGTACCACTAGCCATTCATAACAATAAGGGTGGAAAAGATAAAAAGGTATTAGAATCCTTTGGTGAGCCAAGTTGGAATAATCCAGTGGTTCGGATAATTGACATGGATCGAAAAGCACTAACACCAAGGATAAATGGTAAATACGATCAAAAAACTTTAGTAAAAGGAATGGTAGAAGCACTTGAAAACGCGAAGCGTCCCGTTCCAAATTATCTACAATTATTAAAGGAACATCTTTTTGCAAACGCAGAAACAATTGAGAAAGCTACTTTTGGAATGTATTGCTTTTGGAGTGGCGAAGCCAAATTAGGAAATATTCCTGGAGTGGTAGATTCAGAGCCAGGATTTATGGGAGGCAGTGAGGTAGTGTCGGTCAGCTTTAATCCAGCAATCATTAGCTATGAAGAATTATTGGAAACCGCTAAAAAAAAGAAAGCGTTTGATTCCGTATTCACCTATTCAGGAGATCAAAAAACAATCGCTAAAACTTTGGTCAATCAATCCGTCATAAAAAATGCTAAAACCTTTAGGGCAGATGGACAACCAAAATATTATTTATTGCATAGTCCTTACAGACTTGTTCCAATGCTTCCAAACCAAGCCAGTCGCGTCAATACAGCAGTTGGATTAGGTGGAGATCCGAAAGTTTTTCTATCACCAGAGCAGCTTAGAATCTTAACTTATGTCAAAACCAATCCAAGTAAAGGGTGGAAAAATGTCTATGAAAAACCCTTTTTAGTAGCTTGGGAACTGGTAAAATCACAGATTTAAGGAAAGAATGAACTTAAAGAGAAGTTAAAGACTATATATAGGAAGTTTTAATTTGATTAATTCCTAAAAATTTGGGATATTTAGAGGGTATTCTTACACAAATCAAAACTATAATTGGTCAAGATTTTCTTTTCGAAATGAAAAATTCTCTAATTTCTTGAAAAAAGGCCTTTTTCGTCGCGGCTTGTCAAATAGTATACACAACTTCACGTGTAAATTCACGTTAATATAATAACAAACACGAGCTTAAATTTAGGGCATCCTAACGAGATACCTACTTTGTTGAACCCACAAAGGTGTTCCGATTTTATTGGCTCTAAGGGCTAGAACCGATTTACGTCCCCTTAACAAAAAATAACCTATGAGACTATGCGCAATATTATTCTCCTTCCTCCTCCTAAGCAATACTTTACTTGTATTATCGCTTAATGCTCAAACGTCTGAAACCCTCGCAGCGCTGCCTGGGCTACCTCAAGAAAATCATGACCACCCTCATCAGCATGATCATGATCATGGGAACGACCTTAGTTTTGTAAAGAACAAAGGTCAATGGGAATCTCCCGTCCAATATCGTGCTTCTTTAGGAGGTTTAAATACGATCTTTTTAGAAAAAGGTGGATTCACTTATTTATTTCACAATGAGGAAGATGCTGAAAAATTATACGATCATAGCAAACGGGATAGAGAAAAATTTCAAACTGTTCGCTCTCATGCCTACCATGTAGAATTTTTAAATGCCAATCCATCCGCTACTTTAAAACCAACGGATCGACGAACTGAATACAATAATTACTTCTTAGGTAACGATCGTTCAAAATGGGCTTCTAATGTTCCAATCTTTGATCAAGTTCGATACGAAAATCTTTATCCTGGCGTACACCTTGATGCATACGATGTGGATGGTTATTTCAAATATGACTTTGTGGTAGAAGCAGGTGCAAGTACGAATAACATAGCCTTAAACTATAAGGGAGCAGATCGGTTAGAAATAACAAAAGGAGATTTAGTCATTCATACTTCCGTAGATAAAATTCTAGAGCATGAACCATATTCCTATCAAGAAATAAACGGAAAAAGAATCGAAGTAGCTTGTGCTTATCAATTAGAAGGAAACATCGTTACTTTTAGATTTCCTGAAGGTTATAATGAGCGCTACCCTTTAGTGATTGATCCAACTGTTGTAGCCGCTACCCTTTCAGGGACGACCAATAATGAAAACTTTGGACATTCAGCTACCTATGATTTTTCTGGAAACATTTACGTAGGGGCACAAAGTTTTGGTTCTGGTTACCCTACGAATTTTGGTTCCTTTCAACAGACTTTCGGAGGTGGAGTGGCAGATATCGCTGTTTCAAAATATAACACCGTTGGAACTCAATTGATCTATGCTACCTACATCGGAGGTAGTGGGGCAGATCTACCACATAGTTTGATTACTGATTTTGATGGTCAATTATATATTTATGGAACCTCAGATTCAAACAACTTCCCTACCACTTCCAATGCTGTTCAACGTACCAATGGAGGACGTATTGATATCGTCGTTTCTGTTCTGAACGCAGATGGAACTGATTTGGTTGGTTCTACCTATGTTGGTGGTTCCTTAGATGATGGTTTTAATCACTGTGAAATAAATGACTCTTACGGAGATGATTATCGAGGAGAAATTATGCTAGATCGAGATCGCAATGTCTATATCGCTAGTAATACTTCTTCTAATAATTTCCCTACGACTCCTGGTGCTTTCGATCAAACCTTTAACCCAGTTGGAACCAACGCTTCCACTCCTTCTCCTGCACAGGATGGTGTGGTCTTTAAATTAAATAATGATCTCTCTAGTTTTTATTGGAGTACATTTCTTGGAGAAAATGGAGCAGATACGGCGATGGGGCTTCGGGTAGATGAAAATAATACCGTTTACGTAACTGGAACCGCCGCAGGTAATAATTTCCCGATACCGAATACCGGATTTCAATCAAGCTATGCTGGAGGGGATTCGGATGGATATATTGTTCGACTTTCAGCTGATGGAAGTAGTATTATAAATGGGACTTTCTGGGGAACTCCAGAAGATGACAATAGCTATTTTATGGATTTTGACCTTGATGGAGATGTGCATATTTATGGAATTTCAACTGGATTTATTCCGGTAACACCGGGTGTTTTTTCAACCGTTGCTGGTAGTAAACAATTTATTAGCTCCTTCACTTCAAATCTTAGCAACCTTGTCTATTCAACCGTCATTGGACGTGGCCCGAACAGTGTCAATCCTGGAAATTTTACGGATTTTGATTTCGTGCCCGTTGCTTTTATGGTAGACAAATGTGATAATATCTATTTCTCTGGTTACGATGCGATTTCTAATTTACCATTGACAAGTGATCGGATTTCAGCGATTGGTGGTACTTTTTATTTAGGGGTTTTAGAGCCGGATGCAAGCGGTCTTTCTTTTGCGACCTATTATGGACAAGCAGACCATGTAGATGGAGGAACGAGTCGTTTTGACAAAAGTGGTGTTGTTTATCAAGGCGTTTGTTCTTGTACTGGAGCTATTATGAATACTAATAACGGTGCATGGTCCGAACAACAAGCAGAACGTTGTGATGTCGGTGTTTTTAAAATTGATTTTGATGTACCAACCGTTACTGCCTTTGCGGCCGTAGAGCCAGCTTCTAGTGGATGTGCTCCCTTTACTGTTAACTTTGATTATACGGGTAAAAATGGAACGGTGTTCGAATGGGATTTTGGCAACAACTTAACGAGTACAGATGAAAATCCTGTCACTACTTATACCGAAGCAGGAACCTACGAAGTGCGATTTGTGGCTTCCAACGTTGGAAGCTGTAACGATCAAGATACCTTCTATATGCAGATCAATGTTTTAGATAATACCAGCTCGGTAATTGACACCACCGTTTGTGGAGTTAACGATGGTGTGTTTGTAAATGCTACGACCACCAATGCTAATTACCTTTGGAATGATGGTTCAATTAATGCTACTAGAACCATCAACGAAGAAGGTGTATTTTGGGTGGATATTAGTATCTCAGGCTGTACAAGTAGAGATTCTTTTATTGTCAGTTTTGAACCCGAATTAGAATATTCCCTAGGGCAAGATTTTTCTTATTGCGATGTCATTACTGCCCCACTCGATGGGACTAGAAGTGATCTAGTGAGATATCTTTGGGATGACGGGAGTACCGATCCTATTCGACAAATAAATGGTGCTGGGGTTTACGATATCTATGTAGAAAATGCGGAAGGTTGTAATGCTCGAGATACCGTAGAAATTAATTTTGGTACAACGCCTCAAACTGAATTAGGTTTGCCAGATACGCTTTGCCAAGGAGATACCAGAATAGTTACCGCTCCCAATCTTCTAGGAATACCGGTCAACTATACTTGGAATACCGGAGAAACTACGCAAGATATTACCATAGGTCAAACTGGTGATTATATAGTTACGTTAGAAAATAATGGATGTGAATTTAGTGATACCTTGCGTGTTCATTACACAGAATTTGATATTGTTTTTGATCAAACAGATGTCAGTTGTTTTAGCTTGTGCGACGGAGCGGCAACCGCTCTTCTTTCTGGTGAAGCTGCTCCATTTAACCTAACCTGGGATAGTGGCAGTACCAGTATCAATCAAAGTCAACTTTGTGAAGGAAGTTATAATTTGACAATTACCGATCAAGAAGGTTGTATCTACGAATCTACCCTGACTATCACGGAACCCGAAGCACTAGAAATTGCAACAGAAGTCGTAGATGTTACCTGCTCAGGTGATCAAAACGGAATTGTACAAGTAAGTGAAATCTTAGGAGGCACAGGACCATTTCAAATTTCTTTTGGTGGTAATAATTTTCAAAATAATACCATCTTAGATAGTCTTAATGGTGGTAATTACCAGGTGATTGTTCAAGATGACAATGGTTGTGAACAAGGAGAAATTGTCAACGTTTACGAACCTCCTTTTGTTACTGTTGATGCTGGACCAGATCAAAGAATTAAGCTGGGAGAAGGAACAGAATTACAAGGACAAATTTATCCATTGACTAATCA
>CALGJS010000233.1 GCA_937927835.1 uncultured Saprospiraceae bacterium
AGGTTCATTATGAGGGGATTGGAATTTTTCTAAATTTAAATTCAAGAAACCTATCCCTTCTTCAATTTTTTATCATCCCGATAAACACCATGAATGTTTTTTGCTTCTTGCTTCTGGCTATTTGCTTCTTGCTTTCTTCTATCGCGCCTGCCTACCGTCAAGCAGAATTAAAGAAAATAAGAAGCATTTTTTTAATACTAATAGATTTATCTGGAATTTTAGTCTGACTTCAACTCCTGGTTCACATCTTTAATAAAAAAACTAAGATAGAAAATATTTCCAGAAATGCTTCATCTTTTATCTCAATAAAGTTACTGAACCTGCATACTGTTTTTCGGCTCCATAATCAAAAACGATGGTCATCATATATACATAAACCCCCGGATTAAGTTCGGAGCCATCCCAGCGATCTCCTCTAAATTTTAATCCACCCCATCGATCATAAATTTCCATTTCTATCAATGCAATTTTTCCAGAAGCTGAATAGGGTTGAAAATAATCATTGAGTCCATCAAAGTTGGGAGAAAAGGCAGACGGAATAAAAACTTCAAAAGTAGATAAGTCTAATAACACCAAACTATCACAACCCAACGAAGAGGTAAAGATCAATGAATATTCACCAGGTTCATTAAATTGATTCTCACCAATTTCGTAAGTCTCTCCTGCCAGAATAGACGCTTCCAAAATAGTAGATTGATTATCACCTACTTCTAAATCTAACGAAACAATGCTATCACAACTATTTTGATTTAAAAAAGTATCAATATAAAAACCGGAAGTGGTTAAAAAAGAGGCGCCAAACTCATAACTTTCTCCTTCGCAAATACGCACCTGCGGAGCAGTGGTAAAACTAGGAATTCTATATTGGTAATCTTCGGAAATCAGGCAAGAATTTCCATCAAGAATTCGCACCTGATAAGTGCCTGTTCCATATTCTGTACTCAGTTCTGAATTGGTTTCTCCTACCAGTGCAATCCCTGACTTATACCATTGATAAGTAAAATCTGGATCTTGGGTAACCGCCATAGCAAAATCCTCCTCACAAGGATGATTGACTTCTTGAATCTCTAAACCAAAAGAATCAATTTCTGCCAATAAGAGGTTATCGAAAAAATAGTAGGTATCCATTTCGATTGTGCGATGCGGACAATCTGGTCCAATCGCAATGGCGTAAATGTCTTGTTCAGGAGTAATTTCAAGAGCTGATTTTATCCAATCATTGGTTGATCCACCACCGATAAAGACATCTGACATTTTAGTCCATCCAGGAAAATTACGAGGACAACCACTTCCAATAAATGGTAGGTTACCACAATCTCCCGTTCCAAAAAACGAAATATTAATAGGAGGAGAAATCTGTGGATCAACAAACCCAAGATCAAATTCAAACCGATAAGTAACATCTTTTAATAAGGGACGAAGCAAACAAGCACCTGCATATTCTTTCCACCACGGCTCATAATTTCCGTTGCTTTTTCGAACCCTTCCATCACGAAATCCCATAATTCCTTCTCCATCTGGAAAGGGCTGTGGAGCGGGAAATTGTTCCCAACTCAACCAACCACAAGTATGGATAAAATCCGTAGTTGGACTAGAAGCTTGAATCCAATCAGTGGCACAATCCAATTGACTATGATCATCTGGGCAACAATTTCTCTCTTCAAAAGAAGGGTTTGGAATCATCGATATAGGTGCTACTTCCTCACAGACACAATCGGGATCGTTGAGATCAATTAGCGTATCGTTATCATCATCGATTCCATTATCACAAATCTCCATTTGAGCGAACAGGATGCCGTTGAAAAAAAGCAAGATCCAAAAGGTAGTTATAATTCTATATTTCAATATGCTAATTCTAAGAATAGTAATTGGACGATACCATTAGATTATTTTGTCTAATGTAAGAAAATATTTTGAATTATTTAAATGGAATGAATACGTTTACTCAATTCTCTCCTTGCACCTCGAGGAGATCAACCTCAAAGGTTTTCCGTTCTTTTCCTTGCCCACCAAGCATCACGGATACTTCATACATTCCTCCTGATAATAAGTTGGCATTTTTGACTAATAAAGTATTACATCCTGTATAAGAAAACGCTAAATCATAGATTCCTGAATCCATAAAAAATTCGGCTTTTCCTTTTGCATCAGACACTGTTCCAAAAAATAATTCTTCTTCTCCGGATTTATAGATGATCAAAGTTACTCCAATAGCTGGTGCTTCAACTTGCCCTTTGACCGGATTTAGATAAGTAATATCCAGATCAATCCAAGACGCCACAGTATCCATGATTCCTACATATTCAAATCGCTTTAACTTACTTTCCAACCCAGGACCGTCAGGTAAGGGATAGCCAAATCCACAGGTGACGCCTAAGGATTTTTTTGGTTGACGACAAGAAATAGTGGCTAGAGAAGCTAGGAGAATTATAATGGGAAGGAGTTTTTTCATTCTAAATCTTTTAGATTTTTTCGTTCCTTGCAACAAATACTGCGACACCCTCCGGGGTCGAATAAATCGCCAATTTTATTGGCTAACATACGGTGACTTCTCTGAAGTCAATCCATAAAAAAGGGTGATAGCCTTAATCAAGTAAGGATTAGTATTAACAATTGACGTTGCACGATTGAGGACCCCGGAGGGCGTCCCAGTATGTTAGCGCTTGCGCGTTTACGTTATACGGACGACCCCAGAGGGTGTCGCACTGCGATAAAGGGTTTTATTCTTTCTTATCTTTTAATAAATTAAGAATCTCGTCATATTCTTCCCGCGAAAAACCTTGCAGTTCTAGTTTTAGGAATTTATAATCAGACTCCATTTTTTCAAAAAACGAATCAACCTTATCACATAAACTTAGACTTTCTTTATAGCAATTCATCCCTTTTTCTTTGTCTTTTTCAAGAAAAGCAATATGACCTAATCCCAAAATTGATCTCCAACGAAATTGATACCCTCTTAGACAGTTTTGTATAAAACAATCCTTGGCTTCTTCTAAGTTTGAACATAACAAGTTACAATAACCGATACTAAAAAGGATTCCTTGATCATCAGGTTTTAACGCAATGGCTTTTTCAAAACAATCCAATGCTTTTCCTTGATTGCCCTCATAACTGTATTGCATTCCCAATAAGTGAAACACTTCATGTCGATTATCCGGTTCTAATTCAATAGCTGTTTCGAAACACAAGATCGCTTGCTCATGATTATCTAAACTACTATAACCAATCCCCATATTGAAGAAAGCGGTATAATCTTTAGGCCTTAGCTCTATCACTCTTTGAAAACATTCAACCGCATTTCTCTCATCTTTAACCTCAGCATAAACACATCCCAATAAAACAATGGCTTCATAAAAATCAGATCTAATCTTAATCGCTTTTTGAAGATTTTCAATGGCATTATTGTACTCCTCTTTTCTGTAATAAGCAAACGCATTATTGTAAAACACTCGTGCTCTATTAGATACTGCAGTATTAGAAACGTCTTCAAACGACCATCTCTTTTTTGACATATTCTAAGATTTCTATTAAAAAATAATTGATGGGTATTTGAATAATAACATGAAAAGTCAAATATAACAATCATTATTCATAAAAAAAACATCTTCCTTCTCTACCACTATCCTTTACGCCCCAATCGCATCGCCAACACCAACATCAACACCAACAACCCCAACGTAAACAACAACGCCATCCTTAACCCAAACGCATCTGCCAAAAATCCCAAGGTCGGAGGCCCCACAAAAAACCCAGCATACCCAACCGTCGTCGCCATCGCAATACCAACAGACGGCGCGACACCTGGTGTATTTCCGGAAGCAGAATATACGATCGGTGCAATCGTCGCCAAGCCAAGTCCTAATAAAAAACTACCCAGTAATACCACCGGCCAACTCAACACTGACAACATCATCGTCAATCCAAAGATGGCCAACAAACTACTATTCCGTAGCATCTTATGCATCCCCCAAAGATTGGTAAAATGATCGCCAAAAGATCGACCGATAAACATCGCCATCCCAAAACTAAAGATCGTCATCGCACCCAAAGATTCAGATTGACCGATGACATTTTCCATATAGAGCGCCGACCAATCAGCCATCGTTCCTTCTCCGACCATGCTACAAAACGCAATCAGTCCTAACGGTAAAATTAATTTGTTTGGAAAAATAAAACTTGGTTGATCTTCTCCTGCTTTACGCTCTTCCTCCATCGCATCAATCAAATAATAACTCGCTCCCCACACCAAGAACATTCCAAAAATAGCTACACTCAAAAAATGATAAAACAAACTCCAATCTATTTTTGCAAAGAGACCACCAACCACTGCTCCCGCCGCCATCCCAGCACTAAAAACGGCATGAAAAGAAGACATGATGGATCGTCCATAATCCCGCTCAACATATACCGCTTGCCCATTCATCGCCACATCCATACTTCCACCTGAAAAACCATACATAAAAAAAGTAATAGCTGCGATATACAAATTTGGCATCACCGCTAAAAAAGGCAAAACCATACACATCAACGCTCCGGTAATAACTGTCACTCGATGACTACCAAAACGAGACACCAATCCTCCAGTAAAAGGCATGGCCGACATCGCTCCCGCCGCAATACAAAATAGCAAAAGCCCCAACGTACTATTATCTACCGCAAAATATTCTTTCACCGCTGGTATCCGCGCTGTCCAATTCCCAAGTAAAAATCCATTTACTAAAAAGTATACACAAACAGCAATTCTATTATTTTTCAAAAGCAGTATTTATTATTATTTCTATTTTCAAGAATTCAAGACCATACCCAACACCACACTTCCTACTCTAACATTCACATTCTAATTCTAATTCCCATTCTAATTATAATTCCCATTCCCATTCCCATTCCCATTCCCATTCCCATTCTAATTCCCATTCTAATTCTAATTCTAATTCTAATTCTAATTCAATAAAGTATATTATCAATCGGTTGAATCTTCTCCGGCAGATTTTTTTCATCCAACATATCTCGCAAATCAATTTCAATCGTTCGACAAAGCGCCGTCATCGGAACATCATTCACTCGATTCTCAAAAGGATCTTCACTATTCCCACCAATGGTATCCATCGAAGCAAAAATCCAAGAAATTAACACAGAAAAAGGGACCATCAAAAACATCATCCATTCATGTTTATGATCTCCGTGCCCAACGACAGATTGCTCAAAAACGTCCATCAATCCAAAAGGTAATAATAGGATAAAAATCCAAGTAAAGATCGTAGAAAAATAAGCGTATTGTCGAGGGAAAGGGGTGTTTTTAATTCGCTCACACTTTCCTTGTAAATTATAAAACTCCTCTAAGATTCCATGAAACATCTGTTTATCAAATTCAGTAATCTTATCTTCTTTTAGTAATTGCTGTAATTTTAAACCTTGATTTTTCACTAGATGGGTCGCAACATTTTTTCGTGTTTCTAACTCATTCAATTCGGCTTCAGATAATAAGCCATCAAGTGTCTCACAGATAGCATGTGCGTCTCGATGCTTTTCGTGCATCCGTCTTATCATTTTATTCTTTTCTATTAATGAAAAAGAATTCGGTCGCCTTAGCTGCATCCGCAACGCATTAATCCATGCAATTTGTCGATAGATCAAATCTTGTTTGGTCGCATGATCTGCCTCTACGACTGTCAAGACTTGATTCGCCCAAGTTCGAGAATAATTAACAATGCCTCCCCAGATTTTTCTTCCTTCCCAAAAACGATCATAACTCTGATTATTTTTAAATCCTAAATAAAAAGAAACCGCAATACCAATCACACTCAACGGCTGAAAGGGTAAATGCAAATCTTTAAGTCCAAAGAAATAATAAGCAGAAAAAATAGCGCCTGCATAAAAAGTAAAAAAGAGTAAATTTTTCCAAGCAAAGCGAAAGATAAGTCCCGTGCTGATGTTGCGTTTTATATACATAGTTGTTTTGAGTTTT
>CALGJS010000234.1 GCA_937927835.1 uncultured Saprospiraceae bacterium
TTGTAGACTACCAAAATCCCAAGTCTGATTTCCACCAGATGGCGTAATTTCAATTCCTACTGGCGCACCATCTACCGCTGTACGTAGGGTATCGCCTACCGCAGGAAAACTGCTGCTGGTTACCGTAATTTGTCCCATCAACTGGAAGCTAACTACTGTCAATATAAAGAGTAATGTTTTTTTCATATCTAAAATTCTTCAAGCTAAGAGGTTGTCTAAATTATTATAATTTCATAAAAATTATCAATTACAGTCAGTAAATGGATCTTTAGACAAGCTATAAAGTTACTAATTAAAAAAATAAGACATTGTTAAATCTTTATAAAAGACCATATTCATATCTCAAAGTTGCCTTATAAACTACCGAATTGCTCCGAAAATGCATTATCCTAGTGCCAAAGGCACTAAGTTTCTATGTAATCAATATGGCGAAAATTTTTCAAGTGCAAGCCTGCCGGCAGGCGCAAGTTCAACTTCATAATCAAACACTTCTATCGTGTTTTTTAAACAAGTTCTGTCATGTTGTCTGAATCTTGTCTAGTAACCTTCTTTACCTTAAAAAAGCATTGTTTCTCATTTAGCACCTATGGCATTACCCTTCTAAGTTTTGCAAATTGACCAAACTATAATAGGTTCCTTTTTGGTTCATCAATTCTTGGTGACTACCTCGTTCTGTAATTCGTCCGGTATCCATGACTAAAATCTCGTCTGCTCGCTGAATCGTCGCTAAGCGATGTGCAATTACAATCGCCGTCCGATTTTCCATTAATTTATTCAAAGCATCTTGTACCAATTGTTCTGATTCAGCATCCAGTGCAGAAGTTGCTTCATCTAAAATTAGGATCGCTGGATTTTTTAAAATAGCTCTTGCGATCGTCAACCGCTGTTTTTGTCCACCACTCAATTTGTTTCCACGGTCTCCAATCATGGAATCATATCCCTGCTCTGTTGCCATGATAAATTCATGTGCATTCGCAATCTTGGCCGCCGCAATTACTTCTTCTCGTTTCTTAGTTTTTGTACCAAAAAGAATATTGTTAAAAATCGTATCATGAAACAAAATTGGTTCTTGCGATACGATTCCTAATTGGCCTCTCAAGTCAGATAAATCTAAAGTTCGAATATCTCGATTATCAATTAAGATACGCCCTTCTGTTGGATCATAAAATCGCGCCAATAAATCCACAAAAGTACTTTTTCCGCTTCCCGAAGCTCCTACCAAGGCAATCACTTTTCCCTTTGGTATTTTTAAGTTAATATTTTCTAGAACTTTACCCTCTGCTTCCACATAATTAAACCCAACACCTTCGTAACTGATAGACGTTTCAAAACTAGTAAATGGTTGGGCATCTTTTGATTTAATTATCGTTGGTGGAATTTCTAATACCTCATCAATTCGAGTAGCGGCGGCTAATCCTTTTTGAACATTAAAATATGCACTAGAAAAAGATTTGGCGGGTGCGATAATGTTAAAGAAGGCATAAAGAAAAGCAAAAAAAGTAGGTGCCGAAAGTTCATTTGCAAATACTTGTTGTGCACCAAACCATAACAAAGCAGCTACCACGACAATACCTAGAAATTCAGAGAGTGGACTGGCTAGGCTTTTTCGCCACAACAACCTATTCATCCCATTTCGGTAGTTGTTATTGATTTTTGTAAAATGTTTATTTCTAAATTTTTCGGCAGCAAATCCTTTGATGATTTTTATGCCCGATAAGGATTCTTCAAGATTGGCAATCATCTCTCCCATATTTTCCTGAACGACGGTAGAGTCTTTTTTGAGTCGCTTTCCAATTCCACCAATTACCAAAACAGTAAAAATTAATAAGCCAAAAACAAAAAGCATTAAACCCGGACTAAAATAAATCATCACTGCCAGACTACCCAACATAATTAGTGGATCTCTAACAATCGTAACCATCATACTAATAATACTAACTTCAACTTCTTGCACGTCGATTGTTAGTCTTGATAGTAGATCGCCTTTTCGTTCTTCAGAATAATAGCTAAGAGGAAGCTCAAGAAATTTAGCGTATAACTGTTGTCGTATATCACTTACGATCCCGTTCCGGATGGGTGCCATAAAAGCAGCTGCCAAATAGTGGAATAGATTTTTAAAAAAGAAAATAAAGAGGATAAAAAAGCAAACATATTTCAGGGCGATCGACCTACCCTCTTCGACCACCATTTGAGCAAAACTATATTTCACCCAACCCAATAGATCAGAAATACTCCACCCAAATGGAGGTGTCTCAGCTACCTCAGGAGCTGTTCCGATTAGAATATGTAAGAAAGGAATAATCGCTGGAATACTGATCACAGTAAAAAATGCCATCAAAACATTAGACAATATATTGGCAAATAATAACTTACGGTATGGTACTAAATAATGAGTTAGTTTTTTTAGCTGCCGCATTGTACATTGTAAATTAAGAACTTATTTCTCAGGCTTCTCCATTTCAAAAGTCTGTAAAAATCCAGTATGAAAATTACCACTTCTAAAATTCTCGTCGCGCATCAGTTGTTGGTGAAAAGGAACCGTTGTTTTAATACCTTCTACAATAAATTCATCCAGTGCACGGGCCATTTTGGTGATACATTCCTCCCTAGTCTGCGCTCGACAGATCAATTTTGCAATCATAGAATCGTAATATGGTGGCACCGTATATCCAGCGTAAACGTGGGTGTCTACTCGTACACCATGTCCTTTTGAACTATGAAAAGAAGTGATCTTTCCTGGGCTTGGTCTAAAATCATTGTAGACATCTTCCGCATTGATTCGACATTCGATGGCGTGCATCTGAGGAATATAATTCTTTCCGGAAATAGGTTCTCCGGCAGCAATTTTAATTTGTTCTTTGATTAAATCATGATCGATTACCTCTTCCGTTACGGTATGCTCTACCTGGATTCGAGTATTCATTTCCATGAAATAAAAATTTCGGTGTTTGTCCACCAAAAACTCTACCGTTCCTACTCCTTCGTATTTAATGGCTTCTCCTGCTTTGATAGCGGCAGCTCCCATTTTTTTACGTAAAGCAGTCGTCATAAAAGGAGAAGGAGATTCTTCTACTAATTTTTGGTGACGACGTTGAATAGAGCAATCCCTTTCAGATAAATGACAGACGTTTCCTTGTTGATCACCTGCGATTTGGATTTCAATATGACGTGGCTCCTCGATAAATTTTTCTACATAAATTCCATCATTCGCAAAAGAAGCTTTTGCTTCCTGTCGAGCCTTATCCCAAGCTTCCTCAAACTCTTCTTCCTTCCATACAATCCGCATTCCTTTTCCACCACCACCAGCAGTTGCTTTTAGGATAACAGGAAATCCAGTTTCTTTTGCGGTTTCGATTCCTTGTTTAAGATCCGTAATCAAACCATCAGAACCAGGTACAACTGGAACCCCTGCTTTGATCATCGTATCCTTTGCCGTAATCTTATCTCCCATCTTCCGAATCTGGTCTGGGCTAGGTCCGATAAATTTGATTCCATACTCTGTACATACTTCTGCAAAATCAGCGTTCTCCGCTAAAAATCCATATCCAGGATGAATAGCATCAGCATTGGTAATTTCGGCCGTAGCCATAATTTGTGGAATATTAAGATAAGACAGTGCAGAAGAAGGAGGTCCGATACAAACCGCTTCATCCGCAAACCGAACGTGTAAACTTTCACGATCAGCGGTAGAATAAATAGCGACTGTTTTTATCCCCATTTCACGGCAGGTGCGAATAATTCGCAAGGCAATTTCTCCTCGATTAGCAATCAATATTTTTTTAAACATGGTTTTTTAATGAGTTGGTGAACAATAAAACTGTATTTAGAACACAGTTACTACTCTTTTGGATTAAGCAAGTACGTTTTTTTGCTTATCCTTTAGGATCTACTAAGAACAATACTTGATCGTACTGAACTGGAGAAGCATCTTCCACCATCACTTTGACAATCTTTCCACTTACTTCTGATTCAATCTCATTAAATAACTTCATAGCTTCTACAATACAAACCACGCTACCCACCTCAATCGTATCTCCAGGTTTTACGTATTGTGGTTTATCAGGTGAAGAAGATCGGTAGAAAGTTCCTACGATTGGAGATCGTACCTCTACGTAGTTACCTTCTGCGTTTTCGCTTTCGGAAGCTCCACCTGCAGCGGCACTTTTGTCTGCACTAGCAGCTGGAGAAACTGCAACTGGTGGTGCCATCGGCACTTGCATTTGAGCCATAGGAGCAGAAACAGGAACAATCTGTTGTGGTGATTGTACAATCTGTGGTACTCTATTTTTTCCGTATTTCTTTGTTCTGATAGACAGAGAGAATTCGCCGTCTTTCATTTTAAATTCAGTTAAGTTGGACTTATTAATCAACTTAATTAACTCTTGGATTTCTTTAAAAGTCATAGTTATATTTGCTTTCAGGGTTCAGATTATTGTTTAACACGTTCTACGTAACTAGCATTACGTGTATCAATTTTAATGAGATCACCTTCGTTAACGAAAAGCGGTACCCGGATTTCTGCTCCTGTCTCCATTTTTGCAGGCTTGAGGGTATTTGTCGCCGTATCTCCTTTTACACCAGGCTCGGTATATGTTACTTTCAAGTTGATATACTGAGGCATATCAACGGTTAGCGGAATTTCTTTATCAGCGTGAAAAAGTATTTCAACGTTGGCACCTTCTTTTATTAAAAGTGGATTTTCTAGTAATTTCTCTGCAATTCTTGTTTGCTCATACGTTTCATTATTCATGAAATGGTAGCCCATATCATCATGGTAAAGAAACTGGAAGTGTCTTCTTTCTACCCGAACAATATCAATCTTATGACTAGAAGGCCAGGTATTATCTACCACTTTGCCTGAAGTCAGACTTTTAAGTTTAGTACGAACAAAGGCAGGTCCTTTCCCCGGCTTCACGTGCTGAAATGATACTACAGAGTAGATGTCGTTGCTAAATTCGATACACAATCCGTTACGGATTTCAGAAGTATTTGCCATTGATAGGTTTAATTTTGGTAAATAATTGCAAATTTACGTTTTTTAGAATAAAATCTCAGCGCTTCTAAAGCACTTATTCAAATCGCCCATTATAGACAATTTAATAAAAATTCAGGCAATTTCTAATATGCCCACGTAAGATAGGTAGTTCCCCACGTAAATCCTCCACCAAAAGCGGTCAAGAGGATTTTATCTCCTTTTTTAAACTTATTTTCCCATTCCCACAGACAAAGTGGCAATGTTCCTGAAGTAGTATTACCATATTTATGAATATTAACTACTACTTTTTCCATTGGGAAGTTAAGTCCTTCGGCTACAGAGGAGATAATTCGAATATTAGCTTGATGTGGAATCACCCAACTAATATCATCTGCCTCTAGATTATTTCTTTTCATTACTGTTTCTGTCGTTCCAATCATTCCTCTTACCGCTGACTTAAAAACGGGGCGACCTTCTTGATAGACATAGTGTTCTTTAGCATTTACAGTTTCCGAGCTTGGTGGCTTCAAAGAACCACCTGCCTTCATATGCAAATGATGCCGGCCAGCGCCATCTCCTCTCAATAAAGCATCCTGCATCCCAAATCCATCGTGATTCGGTTCTAGCAAAACAGCTCCTCCACCATCACCGAAAATAACACAGGTAGTCCGATCAGTATAATCTAGAATAGAAGACATTACATCCATTCCAATGACAATGACCTTTTTATAGGTTCCCGATTTAATAAATTGCTCACCAGTAGTCAACGCAAACAAAAATCCACTACAAGCTGCGTTAATGTCAAAACCAAAAGCATTATTGATCCCAACTTTATCACAAATCGTATTAGCGGTATCCGGAAAAACCATATCTCCCGTAATCGTCGCACAGATCACCAAGTCTATTTCTCCTGGTTTAGTATTTGTTTTTTCTAACAAACCCTTTACCATCTCATATCCCATATCTGAGGCGGCTAACCCATCTCCCTTAAGAATTCGACGTTCTTTGATTCCAGTACGACTGCTAATCCATTCATCATTGGTGTCCACCATGGATTCCAATTCTTTATTCGTAAGAATATAATCTGGAACATATCCATGAACACCCGTAATTGCTGCTAAAATATCTGACATTTCCTCATTTTGATAGTAGACCTGATCTAGAGAGCAAATCTATTGAATAAATAAACGCTTAAAGCACTCATATTTCCCCTTTAAGCTTGTCTAAACTTCTACCATTTCGATAGAATACCATGGCCTTTAATAGGCGATGATTTTTAAAGGAGACGCAAGTTAGAAAAAATAGTGCAGTTATACGCGAAAAATAAGGCAATTATACGATGGCATCATATTTGTTTAATTTTAATGTATTCTGTTTGAGGAGGGACTTTATCACCTTATCCTCTCTTTTTACCACCCATAAAATTACAAAACTATGAACCGGTTGATTTCAAAATACGGCCTTCTCTTGTGCTGTCTTCCCATTATCATGGGAGCAACCCTAACCACCAAAGGATTACGTTTTTACACTAATTTGACTGCTGCTAAACAATTGGCTGCTAGTGAAGGTAAACTTTATCTAGTGGATTTTACTGCTAAATGGTGTATGCCTTGCCAATGGATGGAGGAAACAACTTTTGCCGATCAGCGTGTGATCAATTACATGAAAGAAAATTATGTAGCCGTAAAGATAGATATAGACGATTTTGATGGTTTTGCTTATAAGCAACTTTATGAGATCAAAAAACTTCCTTCTATCCTAATTTTTAATTCAAAAGGCGTTCTTTTGGAACAATATACTGGTTCTCACGCTCCTAGTGGTTTATTAAAAATTCTAGAAGAACACAATCAGCCCAATAACAGAATTAAACCTGGTCCTACCAACATCGCAGCTACCAATGTACCAGCAGAAGATCCGGCGATAAATCATCGTCCAACTCGACCCGCAATCGCTGCTGCTCCGGTTGTAAAAGAAACTAAACCAGCACCGACTCCAAAAGTAAAAATGGATAAACCAGCTGCTAAACCGAACAAGCCGACTACTAGTCGACCCCCTTTAAATCCAGCAAGAAAACCTGCTAATTATTCTGTTCCAAATCGAAAACCAGCACCAGAAAAAGAGATTATTCCTCCAACTGTAAAACCAACCGTTCCTAGACCAGCGACTTCTACCAATGTAGCAAGTGCTCCTACAGCAGCTCCAGAAGTAATGAGCGATGAAGGATTGTTTAAGTTTACGGTTAGTCGTCAAGCTAAAGATGGATTCTCTGTTCAAGTTGGGGTTTTTGCCGATTATGGCAATGTTCTAAAAGAAGTTGAAAAGCTAGAAAAAGCGTTTAACAAAGATATTTTAGTTCAAATTAGCAAACTCAAAACAAGAACCGTATACAAAGTATTGGTTGGACAATTTCGTGATCATACCACCGCAAGTGCTTTTAAGGAAGTAGTAATTGCTACAGGTAGCGAAGGAATGGTAAAAGATCTAACGACACTTTAATGTAAAGGCATTTTGCAAAACGCGCCTTTACAGTAGCCCAACAGGTGAAAAATCCCATCTTGACGCAATCAGGATGGGATTTTTTTTTGTTATTATTCAAAGTAGGGACGAATTGCAATTCGCCCCTACTGATGTTTTCACTACCTTTGCCCTATGAATGAAATTTTAATCAAAAATACCACCCTCGTACAAGTTCGAGAACCAAATATATCCATTCTCAAAGGCGAAAGTTTACGAAAACTACCAATACTAGAAAATGCTTGGATTCGCTGTCAAGGCGATCGGATTCTTGACTTTGGAACGATGGATAGTTGTCCTTCTGATGATGGTCAGGTGATTGATGCAAAAGGTCGTTTCGTTTTTCCTTCTTGGTGTGATTCACACACGCATCTGGTTTTTGCCGCTTACCGAGAACAGGAGTTTGTGCAACGAATTTCAGGAATGAGTTATGCTGAAATAGCAGCTAAAGGTGGTGGAATTTTGAACTCTGCCCGTCGATTGCGCGCCATGTCTGAAGATGAATTATTTGAAGCCGCTCACCAACGATTAGAACAATTAATCAAAAGCGGAACCGGAGCGATTGAAATCAAAAGTGGTTATGGATTAAGCGCAGAAGGGGAATTAAAAATGCTGCGAGTTATTAAAAGATTAAAAGCTGTCAGTCCTATTCCAATCAAAGCTAGCTTTTTAGGAGCGCATGCCTTACCAGCTGCGTATAAAGAAGATCGAAAAGGATATATGGATCTATTGATTAATGAATTATTGCCAGTCATTGCAGAAGAGCAATTAGCCGATTATATAGATATTTTTTGTGAAAAGGGCTTTTTCTCGGTAGCAGAAGCGGAAAGAATGATGGAGGCTGGAAATAAACATGGTTTAAGAGCAAAAATTCACACCAATCAATTTAATTCAATGGGAGGTATTGAAGCAGCCGTTGCTCACAAAGCGCTTTCGGTCGATCACCTAGAGGTAGTCAACGAAGCAGAGATTTCGGCACTGGCTAATTCCGATGTTATTCCTACCCTACTTCCTTCCGCACCTTTCTTTTTACAAGATCACTATCCACCCGCCAGACAACTGATTGAGGCAGGACTTCCCTTATGCTTGGCAAGTGATTTTAACCCAGGAACTAGTCCATCTGGAAAAATGGCTTTTGTCGTTGCACTAGCCTGTATTAAGATGAAAATGCTACCAGAAGAAGCCATTAATGCTGCTACCTTCAATGGAGCTGCGGCTTTAGAGCTAGAAAATGACTTTGGAAGCATTACCAAAGGAAAAAAAGCCAACCTATTTATCACCAAACCGATGCCTTCTATTGCCTATATTCCGTATGGTTTTACAGAAGAAATTGTAGATCAAGTGGTGATAAATGGTCAATTATTGAGCAAACTCTCCGTATAAAAGCCATAATTAATGGATAATGGGAAAATTCAGGTAATTTTGCGCACTAAACTGCATGGTTTTTGCGTCTTTGTTACGTGTATTCCTGGAACTGATCATAATACTCCTTTCCTACATTTTAAATATGTACTTAGCCTTGATTAAGTTCTAATCAAGGCTAAGGAATGGCGATTAAATAGATTGAGATTTTAGGCGAACTATTTATTCAACATTCCTACCCAAGAAAACACAAGTAACCGCGTTAATTATGGGATTGAAATGTAATATTTCATGCCCTTATTGTATTTTTGCACCCGCATTAAACTTATGTGTATTAGTTTCTTTTTGAATACGAATACCTCAATCAAATTACAACGAATATGACTCAACGTGTAATCACCTTATTTGTATGTTTATGTTTTGCATTTATTGCAAATGGACAAACCCCAGAAAGACCGCGCGTCGATGGTCCTATCAGCCAAACACCTGGTACACTTAGTAGCACTACTGCCTGTGCTCCTGGACAAGCACCTTTTGCGGGAACTTTTACTCAATCTCTTGGACTTGGATCACAATCTACGGATATTATGTACCTCTGCTTTGGAGATACCATATTCTTTGACCATGCAGGTGATTCTGATCTAAGTGGTGATCCAGATCCAATTACCTCTCCAGGAATTGTTTATAGTTTATACAGTTGCCAACCAACGGTGACTGGTCCAGATTTAAATACCGTCAAGCTTACGGATGCATGTCTTTTTACGGTACCTGATCCTGGTCCAACTACTATCTGGACTGCACCTACAGGTGATTTTACGGCAGAAGGTGATGGTTTTATTCCTAATGAAGAAGGATTCCAAAATGTCTTTAACGGAGGAAATCCAATAGAAATGTTTTTTGCACCAATGACTATAGATGAATTTACACCTGGGCTTACCACATGGGAAGCAGACGGAGTAGGAGGACTACAAGGTCCTTGTGTTCATGCCAATGTAGATGAAACTTTCTCTATCGTTTTTCTAAATGAAATACAATTACTTGGGTTAAATAATAATGCTGCGGGAAATGGTTGTACAGGAACGGCTACCGTGGTTGGTGGACTATCTGAGTATATTCCTACCCTCAATTATGTCATTGATATATTTTTAACTAGTGATCCTACTATTAAAGGACATTCTGCGGGCGATACCTCTACTAAACATGGAGATTTATTTACTTTTGATGTCCCTGCTCCGGGTGATTATACCATCGAAGTAACTGACCCAAATGGTTGTACTAATAGCTTTTTTGTTACCATGGGAAGCTGTCAACCCGTAACCTTAGAAATGGGTGATTCGACTGCCGCTCCGGGTTCTGTTTTCTGTATGCCAGTCACTGTTCAAGATTTTAATACCATCGGAAGTTTTCAATTAACTTTTAGTTGGGATAATACGGTTATGACTTTCAATAGTATTCAAAGTGGCGCTATTAACTCAGCTGAATTCTTAGTTCCACCTGTATCAATGATTACGGACTCTGTTAATCTTAATTGGTTCGCTTTCTCCGCCTTGTCTATTCCTGATGGAGAGGCTGCCTTTGAAATATGTTTTGATATTATTGGACCATTAGGTGCTAATACGGAGCTTATCATCGAGGATAATAATGTAGAAATAACAGGTGATCCAACTTTTCCAAATTCTCGGGTTGGATATATTTTCAATGATGGCTCTATCACTGTTACCGATGGTAGTATGATGATTGATGTATCTACTATTTGTGCTTCTCCTACTAGTCCGGTAGAAGGTGGTTTCAACTTTTCGGTACTTGATGGTACCGCTCCTTATGATTATACTTATGAACAAGTAGGAATGCCGACAAATAATGGTTCAGGAACGTTAATGATGGATGGAGATATAGCCGCTATTACGATGTTACCTCCAGGTGATTATACGATTACTGTGACGGATGATCTAGGTCTTATGACTTCGACAACGGTAACGATTCAACAGACAATGAATAATTTTGGTGCGCAGTTAGATGAAATGAATCCAACTTGTGCTACTAATACAGACGGTAGTGTTACCGTTAATATTTTTGGTGGAGTTGCACCTTATACGGTAATCTGGAATAATGGTGTAACCAATATGAATGTCATGGGCTCTGATATGATTAGTGGTCTACCCGTTGGAAATTACTCTGCTACTATCATTGATGCAAATGGATGCCAATTTGGCCCTTCTCAAACTTCTCTAATCGTAACTGATGTATCAGTAGACACGGTCTCTCTTAATCATGTAACTTGTATTGGTGGTGGAATGGATGGATCTATTACGGTAATGGGTGGCGGAGGTTTTGGAACTTTCACCTATTTATGGAATGATCCAGCTGGCAGTACCACTGCGAGTATAAATCAATTGGCTCCAGGAAACTATTGTGTTACGGCTACCGATTCTAATATGTGTCCAGATGTAAAATGCTTTGATATTTTAGCTCCGAGTGAGCCGACTATCGATGGTTTTGATGAGACACCAATAGAGTGTCCTAATGATATGACCGGTGCCTTAACGGTTAATATTACCCCAGGTAATTCAGCCATTGGTAATATTGCTTGGAGTACAGGAGAGACCGGCCCA